>DAOTAZ010000331.1:0-4244 GCA_035382965.1 Chitinispirillaceae bacterium
ACACATCTTCATCGAGACAGGAGTAATCGGCGCAGTAGCGGATATGGAGCCTCTTGACATCAGCAGTTTTGTTGATGCGGAAATAGCCGGTTATAAGAAACTTATCCTTGAAATCAGGATTGGTTCCGGCGTATTTGGTGACAAAGAGCAGATATCTGAGCTTCGATTTGACGAATGAGTTCCGTATCTTGCTTCTGCCGCATCCGTACAGTCCGTATGTTCCGGTCTCATAATTGGGTTCAGGAAGAATATCGGAGGGCAATTCTTCGGGAATCTCTCTGATGGGGAGTTCCGAAACTGGGTCACTGGAGTAAAAAACAACCATGCCTCTGTTTGAAGCCCGGTAATCCTGCCAGGGTACACTTTCGACTGGTATTCTCATGACATTTCCGTCAGTCATGTTCAACTCCTTACCGGCTGATTATGGAAAAAAATTAAAGCCCGCATTTATGTACGGGCTTGGTTAATAACAGGAATGTACTGAAAAGATAACACACGGAAATAGGGGAGTCAAGGGAGGATGGGCATTAAAAGGCGAAAAGTGATCTCAGGAGCGTTTTTTTCGAGTTCTTTACAGCAGCAGCATTGCATCACCGTAACTGTAGAAGCGGTATTTTTCATCAACAGCCTGATGATAGGCATCGAGCACCGGTTTTATCCCGCCAAATGCACAGACCAGCATCAGAAGCGTTGATTTGGGCAGATGAAAATTGGTGATCAACCCGTCAACAGTTCTGAACTTATATGGTGGCAGAATGAGAAGCTTTGTTTTACCTGAGGAGGGCTTGAGAGTACCGGAAGCGGAGCAGTGTTCAAGAACTCTCACTGTTGTTGTCCCGACAGCAATTACCCTGCCTCCGGAGGCTTTGGTCCCGAGAATTTCCTCAACAGTCTTTAATGACAGGGAATAGCTTTCCTCGTGCATCTCATGATCCGCCGGGTTGGGGACTTTTACCGGTCTGAATGTACCTATACCCACATGAAGGGTGAGATAGGAAAAGTCTATACCGGATTCCTTCAGACGGTTCATGAGATTATCTGTAAAATGAAGTCCTGCTGTTGGTGCGGCGATAGCACCGGCTTTACTGGCGTAAATTGTCTGGTACATCTCTCTGTCACAGTTTTCATCTTGACGTGTGATATAGTGAGGCAGAGGAATATGGCCGCATGTTTCCAGAAAAGCCTGCATAGTTGCAATATGCTCACTTTGAAGCTTTACCAGACGGTCGCCTCCTGGAAGTACCTCTGTTACATGCAGAAAACACCCTTTACTGCCTACGACTTCAGCACAGGAACCCTTTTTCAGACGTCTTCCCGGATAAACAACTGCTTTCCATGTAAGGTCGTCTACCTTTTCAGTGAAGAGAAATTCAACCTGAGCACCGGAATCTTTTACTGCGTGAACACGGGCAGGAATGACCCTGGTGTCGTTGAACACGAGACGGTCGCCCCTTTTAAGTAGTGAGACAAGGTCTGTGAAAACATGATGAGTGACATCACCACTTCTTCTGTCAAGGCGAAGGAGACGACAGGAGTCGCGTTGCTCTGCAGGTCTTTGCGCTATGAGAGCTTCGGGAAGGTGGTAGTCGAAATCATCTGTAAGCATAGTTATCAGTGGACAGAAGATTGAGAATAGAGGATTGTTTTTCCTCTATTCTGCTGCTCTGTCATTCAGATCATGTATTCGGCTTGTGGATGATGGACGAAAATAGCCAGTGTCGAGTGTTCAGGGTCCATCTGAAATCCTGGTGTCAAGTGGATTCCAAGCCGCTCTTCGATTCCCATCAGTTCAAAAAGCTTCTTCTGCTCTTCAAGAGGGGGAAGGCCCGGATACCCGAAGCTGTAACGTCTTCCGGTTTTTGCTTCCAGACCAAGCCCATGGCGTATTTCCGATGTTACTCTTTCTGCCAGGTTTTCAACTACCATGCTGCCAAGAGAGTGGAGAAAATAACCGTAGCTGTATTTTTCCTCTTTCTGGAAATACTCCCTGCATCGTTCACCCAGTTTACTGCCCAGAGTGACAACCTGTAAACCAATCAGGTCACCATCAGGACTGAAATAATCAGCGATAGAGCGGCACTTTTTCCGCGGCATTCTCGGAAAATCAAATGAAGCAAGTTCGGTATGGAAATTCCCTGGATCGAGGAGAATTACTTTCCGGTCTTCAGTTATCACCGGAAAGAAACCGTAAAAACCCCGAGGTTCAAGAAGTCCTAAGTCGAGGATCTCTTTTTTTATGCTGTCAAATGCCGGTTGAAACTGATTTTTTACAGCTTCGGCGTATTTACTTTGATCGAGTTTCCCTCCTCTCCACTCTGCCTTGAACAGTCGTTCAGTATCGAGTGTGTCAAGCAGATTCGAGGGATTCCAGACGAGCATATCACCTGTACCCCAGAAGGGTGGCTCCAGGTGAGGCCCATATTCAATTGGTTCTGCAGGCTCGACACAATTATTTACTTTTACTTCCACTGTTTCTTTTTCTGCTTTTCCTCTGTTTTCCTGCGGGTTTCCGCTGCTTAAAGAATCCAGTATCCTTGATGCCTCAAAAGCGTCCCTTGCGTAGAAAATTCCTCCGGGATAGGTACTGCCATCCTCTAATTTGGCAATACGCTCTGCGAATTCTTTGTTTATTGCCGCACCTCCGACAAGCAGTGGAACAGAAAAACCCTCATTTTTCAGCACTTCCGCACATCGAGCCATCTGCCGTGATGTGGTGACAAGGAGAGCCGAAAGGCCAACTGCATCGGGTTTCTCCCTCCGTACAGTGTCGACAATAGTTTCGACCGGAACGCTTTTCCCGAGGTCAATGATATTGAAACCCTGATTCTTCAGGATCGATCCCACAAGGTTTTTTCCGATATCGTGAACATCGCCATAGACAGTTGCGAGAACGATCTTTCCCTTTACTGCGCTGTCTTCACCTGAAAGGTGAGTTTCGAGAATCGAAACAGCTTCCTTCATTACTTCCGCAGCCTGGAGGACAAATGGAAGAATCATCTCTCCTTTTGACATTTTTTCCCCGACTTCGGCCATAGCAGGAAGCAGGATCTTATTGAGAATCTCCCTGGCGTCAGAGGTTTTTAACAGCGTTTCCAGGATTTCTGAAAGATTACGGCGGTCACGGTTGAGTATGCTTTTATGCAGTCTCTCTTCCGGTGAAAGTTTTTTTTCTTTTATAACCGGTTCTGCTGCTTTCTGTTTACCTGATTCTTCTGTTTCGAAGTGACTTATAAGCGCTTGTAGAGCATCGGTTTTTTTATTGAAGAGCAGGTCCTCCACCAGTTGTTTTTTCTTCACATCGTACTTTGCCGGATCTTCGAGGTGAAGCGGGTTGAATATCGCCGCGTAGAGACCGGCATCAACCGCATGAGTGAGAAGCATCTGGTTGAGAATCCTGCGCACACCGGGTTTAAGACCGAAAGAGACATTGCTGACTCCCATTATGGTTCTTACCCCCGGCATCTCCTGTTTAATTCTCCTGATAGCCTCCAGACTCTGTACCGCTGCATCCGCTGACTCCGGATCACCGGTCGCGAGAGTGAAAACCAGAGTATCTATGTAAAGGAAGTGTTCTGGAAGACCATATTTTACACAAGCCAGGTCTCTTAATCTGCGCGCAACAGACAGCTTCCGCTCAACTGTTCTGGCCATTCCCTTTTCGTCTATTGTCAGAGCAATAACAGGACAGCCGAATTCCTTCGCGAGTTGAAGGATCTTTTCAGCCTTTACTCCTCCATCCTCGAGATTGATTGAATTGAGCATCACCGAACCCGGGTTTGACTTAAGAGCGGTCAGAAGAACCGAGGGATCGGTGCTGTCGATACAGAACGGGGTTTCGATCCGGTCAGAAAGATGTCTGACCAGTTTACCCATGATCTCCGCCTCATTGTCTTTCTCAGTTATTGCCACACATAAATCGAGCACCGCGGCGCCTGCTGCCTTCTGCTCAAGAGCTATCTGAGACAGTTCCTCGAAATCCTCTGCAAATACCAGTTCTTTTGTCTTCCTCGAGCCTTGAGTATTGAGTCTCTCTCCGATTATCAGAGGCTTTTTTGCGCTTTCCAGATCGATTCCGCCAATCGATGTAGAGAGCCAGCAGAAGCTTTCCGGTTTTTTCCTCCGGGCGACTTTCTTGCCTTTAAGTTTTTTTGCCAGTTGGGCTATATGATCAGGTGTTGTGCCGCAGCATCCCCCGACTATTTCCAGTCCGTGCTCAGTTACCAGTGGAACTAATGCCTCTGCGA
>DAOTAZ010000332.1:0-4243 GCA_035382965.1 Chitinispirillaceae bacterium
GGGGGTTCAAAGATCAAATCCATATCCGCTCATTCACCTCGCGTTAAGGGATTTCTGTCGATGGGAGGTGAAGGTGCCCCGGGATGCCATGCTATGCCGGGTTGATGTCCAGATTTTACCTAGTAAAGCGGAGCAGTTGAACCGAATGGTTGACATGAGTAAAGTCTGGGGCAGACAGAAGGTGCTTTTCCGTTTTAATCCTCAGGAGAAGATTAAACGTAAGGCAGGCAGAAAAAAGTAGGAGAACGATGTGTTGAGGTTCTGGAAAAGAATGGAAATCGAGTGGAAGATACTTCTTCTGGCGGCTTTCATTCTTGTGGGAGTTGTGCTTCCTGTACAGAAATTTTACAGTGATAAGCTGAAAAGTACACTTGATCAGAGTGTTGATTCCGGTCTTGAGCCGCTCCTGAGGGAGGTCCTGGCAATTGACAGCGGGATTTTAGAGGGAGCTGTGACCTCGAGCCTCAGCCGCAATCGTCAGTGGCAGGCCATGATTCCAATCATTGTGGAAGAGCAGAACAGGGCGATGATGTCTTTTTCCGCTATCCTTTCTGCGTCGCTTCTGTTTCTGGCTTTCTGGTCATTGAAGCGGTTGACAAGACCGCTGAGGGACCTGGCAAAAAATGCTGATGCAATTGGAAAGGGACTGGTGGTAAAGATCAGGACCGATTCAGGTGGTGCGCTTGGGAAGCTTGAGAGGGCGATGGAGTCGATGCAGGAGGAACTTGAAAAACATCGGGAGAAGGCGCGAGCCAGAGGAGAGGAGACAGCCTGGCGTGATATTGCCAGGGTGATGGCGCATGAGATTAAAAATCCGCTGACCCCGATACAACTTACTCTCGACAGAGTGCAGGAAAAACTGGAAAACGGATCTATGCTGACAAAAGATGAAATAGAAAAACTTCTTTACAGAATAGGAACTCAGGTAAACAGTCTTGAAAGGCTCGTGAATGATTTCAGGAGCTTTGCGAGGGAGCCGGAACCCCAAATAAGAACTCTTTCTCTGCGGGAGAGTGCTGAGTCGGTTGCATCGGGACTTCAGGATTCGATCTCCTTTACATTTACAGGTGATTCACTTGTTGAGGCTGATCCTTACCTGCTTGAAAGGGTTCTTCTCAATATCTGGAAGAACAGCCTTGAGGCGGGTGCTACAGTCATAAGAGTGGAAATCGAAAATAAGGACGTATCAGTGGAGATGAGAATTATCGATAATGGCCCGGGGATTCCCAAAGAAAATATGGAACGGGTCTGGATTCCCTACATGACTTTTAAAAAGGGTGGAACAGGGCTCGGATTGCCGGTTGTAAAGCGATTGCTCGAGTCGATGCATGCTGGTGTAAAGATTGATTCCAGAACCGGTACAGATGATCGCGGGCTCACTACAACGATTACTTTCAGAAGGGCACCTGAGGAAGTGCTTTCTGCTTAGTGCCTGAAAGGGAAAGACAGATGATACAGCAGGAGAAGATAAGGATACTTGTAGCCGATGATGAGGAGGAGATTCGGGAGACGCTTCGGGAGATCTTTTCAGAGGATGGTTACGATGTTGTGGTTGCCTCGGAGGAGAGTACTGCCCTGGATGCGGCCGGATCGGGAGTCGATCTGGCTCTTGTGGATATCAAACTTGGGGTGGACAACGGAATTGATCTCTTGCGTAAATTAAAACAGATGTATCCCTATATGCCGGTAATCATGATTACCGGTTTCGGGACAGTAGCTCTTACAAAGGAGGCTTTCAAGATAGGAGCGCATGATTTTCTTGAGAAGCCTCTGAGGCTTATACAGGTGAGGACAAGTGTCCGCAACGCTCTCGAGGGAATTCTCCTTAGAAAACAGCTCAGAAAAAATGCCGGAGGCTTTTCCTCAAAGCCGGTAATTGTCTCTGATGCATTGAAGAAGGTCTACCAGCAGGCGTCAAGGCTTGCGCAGGTAAAAGAGCCTGTTGTCATAACGGGTCCATCCGGAGCAGGAAAAGATCTTGTGGCCCGTTTTCTGCATTTTGAGGGTGTGAGGGCTCAAGGGCCGTTTCTGGTTACAAATGCAGCATCACTTCCTCCCACACTTGCGGAAGATGAACTGTTTGGACATGAACGGGGGGCCTTTACAGGTGCAGACAGGATGAGGGAAGGGTGTTTTGAGCAGGCAAACGGGGGGACACTCTTTCTTGATGAGATCGGGGATATGGACCTCAATATCCAGGCCAAACTTCTGCGTGTACTCGAGACAGGTGAATTCCAGCGTCTCGGCGGTTCATCGAGGATCCATGTTGATGTAAGGTTGATTTGTGCAACCCACAAGAATCTCGAAGAGATGGTGGATTGCGGAAAGTTCCGTAAGGATCTCTGGTACCGAATAAGTGCTTTTGTGCTCAGAGTGCCTGGTCTTGACAGAAGAAAAGAAGATATCGCTCCGCTTGCCGAGCATTTTCTGAGACTTATGTGCAGTGATCTGGGGATTGAGAAACGTTTCAGCCCTGCGGCTCTTAATCGCCTGGGTGAAATGACGTTCCCGGGGAATGTCAGGGAGCTAAAGCATCTGGTGGCTCGTCTGGCTGTCTACACCGATAAACCTGAAATTGACATCTGTGATATTCCGGACAATCAGGCATGCTGTACTGCACAAGTACGGGCAGATGTTCCGGTAAAGGGCGATGAAATAATCGATTTCAGGATGGCGAAGATGAATTTTGAGCGCGAGTATCTTTTGAGGGCTTTAAAGGTCAATGGTGGAAATATCACTGCTACAGCACGGGCTATAGGGATGGCGCAGTCGAATCTTTCCCGTAAGTTAAAGGAACTTGGAATCGGGAATGAGAGGGAAAATGGCAGTGAAAATTAAAAAACTTTGTCAGGTTTTCTGAGCATTGATATGCATCCTGAGTTTTTTTACCTTTTGATTTGACATCTCGGTAATCTGGAAGTTGTATCCATTCCATGAGAAGCGGTCTCCGGTTTTGGGTACATGCCCTAAAATCATCATAGCGAAACCGGAAAGAGTACTGTAACGCTGTTCTTCAGGCATTTCTCCCACATTGAAGTGAACTTTGAATTCCTGTATAGGTAAAGAGCCATCGATTATCCAGAATTTATCGTTTTCCTTGCGTATTGCAGGCATTTGCGGTTCTTCTGCAGGGAGTTCTCCTACTATGGCCTGAAGAATGTCAATGGGTGTGATTATCCCTGAGAACCCCCCGTATTCGTCAATGACAACTGCAAAGTGTAACTGGTGGTGCCGGAAGAGTTCGAGGACTTTCAGCAGGGGCATGTGTTCGGGTATAAAGAGGGGAGATTGCAGGTATTTTTCGAGTTTGACCTGGTTAAGATTGACAGTAGATTTCATCAGGTCGTGTGCATTTACAATTCCTAAAACTATATCAGGATCCTCACGGACAACCGGAAAGCGGGAATGCGGGGTCTCCCTTATGGTTTTAAGATTTTCCTCAAGAGGATCTTCCAGGTCCAGCCAGATTGTGTCAGTGCGGGGTGTCATAATTGAGTACGCCTGACGGTCGCCGAATTCAAATACCCTTGTGATCATCCGCTGTTCATCAGGCTCAACCAACCCGGCTTTCCTTCCCATATCGATGGCATTGGTGATTTCCTCCTGAGTAATAAGTGGAGTGGTTGAGGTACGGGCTTTCAGGAATCGCAGTGTGGTATCGGTGGAGAAGCTTAGGAGTTTGATAAAGGGGGTAGCGATGGATGAGATCAGGCGCATGGGCCGGGAGATGATAGAAGAGATTTCCTCGGGTTCTCTCAGAGCAAGCCGTTTTGGGACCAGTTCTCCAAAGATCAGGGTGAAGTAGCTTATAAGGATTACGACCAGGGCAAGGGAGATGGTTTCTGAGTAGGGGGCAAGGGGTTTGAAATTAAGGAGCAGGGCTTTGAGGTGCCAGGTAATTGTAGTGCCTCCGAAGGCGCCATTGAGCACACCGATTGTGGTGATTCCGACCTGGATGGAGGAGAGGAATTTAGTTGGGGAGTTAGCCAGTTCCAAGGCGATTTTGGCTCCAGGGTTTCCTTTTTTTGCTTTTTCCTGTAATCTTGGTTTACGTGCGGAGATTATGGCGATTTCTGACATGGCGAAGAATCCGTTTAGGAGGATGAGAGAGGAGATTATGATGATTTCGAGGTAGATGTTGATCATACAGGGAGAGAGGAGGAGCAAGAGGTGTTCCGGGAATAGGGACGGACTGTTTTTTTCTTTTCTTAGGGACGGACTAATTTTTTTTGCTAAATGATGC
>DAOTAZ010000333.1:0-4239 GCA_035382965.1 Chitinispirillaceae bacterium
TAACCTGAATTGCTGCAGGAAAATCTTTCATATGTTCCAAATCCCCGAATAACATCAACTTTCTACCGGATGTATATTTCCATTGTTATGAGTAACAAGGAACCCCTCCCTCCATCTCGCTTCCCCGATCGTCCAATCGAACAGGCTGAAGGAAAGTGGTGGATAGCAAAGGTTAAGGCTCGCCAGGAAAAGAAGCTTGCATTTGATTTTGTGGCTGCAGGAGTCGAGTACTACCTTCCCCTCTATAAAAAAGTGTACACCCGCCCGGGAGAAACCACCCGCAAGCGAATCTTTACTCTTCCCCTGTTTCCGGGATATATCGTTTTTGCTCAGGATACCCCTCAGAATATATACCGCACCGGAAGAGTGGCGCAGTTGATCGAGGTGCGTAATCAGAGCCGGTTTATAAAAGAGATCTCGGCGATTTATTCAGCTCTGGAGGGCGGAATGGCGGTTATGCCTCTGGAGGAGGGTTTTGAGATCGAAGATGATGTAGAGGTAGTGTCCGGACTTTTAAGAGGTATAAAGGGAAAGATCGCAGAAATCAGAAATTCCCGATATTTGATGCTTGAGGTGGAGGGACTTGGAAAGGCACTGGTAAAGGTAGATATACGGAGTGTAAAGAAACTACCCTGATTTACACGAAAAAAATACCTCATTTAACCAGCGGAGGAGAATTTCTTAATCGTATATGAATCAATGCAATAGACAGTTCGAATAAAAACAAAACCTGATGGCTTGAATTTATCAACTTAAAAGGCCGGCAGTTTCCTCCAGACCTAAAGCGATATTCATATTCTGAACAGCAGCCCCGGATGCGCCTTTGCCAAGATTGTCGAATCTGGCCATCACTACTATATGCTTGTCTTTGCCGAACACAAAAAGATCCAGCATGTTGGTTTCATTGCACTTGATGGGAGACAAATACCCGTTATCAAGAATCTGCTCGTGGTCTAAAGGCAGCACCCTGATAAAAGGCTCTGAATCGTAATAAGAGGAAAGTACCCCATGCACATCCTCTACCGATACTTTCTTCCTTAACAGTTGCGTATAAAGAGGAATGCTGACTACCATCCCGTTATAGTAACTGCTTACAACCGGAAGAAAAAGCGGGGGATCCTGCAATCCGGTATATTTCTGCATCTCCGGAATATGCTTATGGCTGAGTGTAAGACCATAATGCATGGGTGCTCTGAGTTCTTCGGTATTTTGCGGGTCCTGATACCGGGCTATCATCTTTTTTCCCCCGCCGCTGTAGCCTGTCAGAGAATAGCAAACGGCTGGATAATCTTCACCAACTATCCCTGCAGCCCTTAATGGAACAATGGAAATAATAAAACCCGTCGCATGGCATCCCGGGTTGGATATCCGCTTTGCTGTCCGGAGCTTTTCTCTTTGCCCTTTGCTCAATTCAGGCATTCCATACACCCAATCAGGAGCAGTCCTGAAAGCTGTACTGGCATCGATAACCTTAGTCTTCGGATTTGTTATAAGCGATGAAGACTCCCTGGCAGCCTGGTCTGGAAGACAGAAAATGACAGCATCTGCATTATTAAGAAACTCAGTTTTAGTGGCAATATCTTTTCTTTTCTCTGAGGGAATCTCAAGCAGTTCAATATCTTTTCTGGGCTTGAGTCTTTCCAGAATTCTAAGCCCGGTTGTCCCTTCCTGACCATCGATAAAAACCGTTGCCATAACATCTCCATCTTGCAGTGATAAGCTTTAAAAATCGTATTTTCCGAGAGAAGGGTCAAATGGTTATTATAGAGAATGACAGGATTTCTATGGTTCTCAATAGATTGTATTTTTAGGAGTTACAAGGAGTTAGAGGTATATGGCTTCAGGTAGAAAAAATCCTCTTGCGTCTTTTACCTAAACGGGTTATATTATTAATACCTCTTATTTTTCCTACCTGCAAGGCCCTCTTGCAGTATTTTGGGTGAAGCGGAAGCGCCGGGTTTCGTACCCGGCGGTTCTTTTTTCAGGACCCGTGTACCACAGAACGACAATACGACAGAACGACAAAACGAGGGTACGCACCCAGTACACTTGTGTATAATTTATTGATACGATAGTTGTCCTTTGTATTTGTGTTCTTATTTGTAATGCTTTCCTTTAATTATGATTACGAGAAAAAGACGCGAAGCGTTTATACCTTTGCGCCCTCCGCGTTTTAAATTCTTATCCTCGTGTTACCTGAAGAGTAAAATGCTTGAGTGAATAATAAACCAGTTAACAGAATAAATGATAATCAGAAAACAGAACAGGAAGTTAACGCAAAGGGCGCAAAGAATGCAGAGAAAAGACGCAAAGTAAACAAATGTTCATTGCAAGCAACACCTTAACCTCCACGTCATTCCCGTGAAAACGGAAATCCAGTATTGACATTCCAAAATCCCTGGATGCCTGTTTTCACAGGCATGACGCCCCAAGTAAAAAAGTTCCGAGATATGTATAGGTGAACTGGGTGCGTGCCCTCGCGTAGTCGTGTTGTCATTCTGTCGTATTGTCATATTTACGCCGATATTCGAACCGGACTCACTGAGCAAATCTGTTATTCGTTTCTATTATCTTTGGAAACACTTTCCTCCTCGAGGTCGAGTTTAAGAGCCAGAAAGCGCATCAGATCCCTCATGGCGACCATCCCTACCAGTCTTCCTCCATGGTCAACCACCATAAGCCTTGAGCTGCCCGTCCTGTTCATAAGAGAAAGTGCCTTCAGAGCGTCTTCATCGATTGAGATAGTATTGTCAGTGGAGCATGGTTTAGCCAGCTCATCAACCGTGTGATGATTCCATTCCTCCCTGGGAATATTCCTGACATCGTTGATATTTACGCATGAAAGAGGTTTGGAATCTTTGACAACAGGGAACATCTTGTAGTGGTACTTGTAGATAAAGTCCTCGACCAGATGATCCACAGTGGTGTCGGCAGTAACTGTAACGGGATCCTCTTTCATGAATCGTCTCACCGATTCCCCCTCCAGGGCATCCCTGACAAGCACATTCTGGTAGGACATTTTAGAGGCACTTCTGAGAAAAAGGCCGATAAGAGCCCACCAGATTCCCCCAATGAGTCCTCCTCCCAGGACAGAGAACACTCCCAGGAAAATAAGGAAGAGACCGAAAGCGGAACCGACTCTTGAAGCCACCTTTGTGGCCCAGCGCAGATTTCCCTTCCATCTCCAGAGTACAGATCGGAACACTCTCCCTCCGTCAAGAGGAAAAGCAGGAAGCAGATTAAAACCGGCCAGAATAAGGTTGATGGTTCCCAGGTAGTTTAGTACCAGACCAGGAGGCCTTGCCAGGATTCCGCGGGTGAAAGAGAGAAGCGCAAAACAGAGTGCTCCTACACCGATACTTGCCAAGGGTCCGGCAATGGCCATCAGAAATTCCGCTCTGGGACTTGCGGGCTCATCGTCCATCTCAGCCACTCCGCCGAAAATAAAGAGAGTGATTCCTTTCATGGGGAGGCCGAAACGACGGGCCACAAGGGAGTGGCAAAGCTCGTGGAAGATGATAGATGCGAATAGCCCAAGAGCTCCCAGGACTCCTAAGATCCAATAGGTTGATGGGGATAGGTTGCGGTCGTAGAGGGGAAAGACCCCCTGGGCCAGGGACCAGACGATAAGCAGGGCGATTATAATCCAGCTAGTATCGATACGGACTTCAAAACCGAGAAGTTTAAACAGAGTGAATCGGGTTCCAAACATGTGCCCTCCTTGAGCATAGAGATAGGCATTCCGCCCTGAAGCCTTTTTACTATTATGATGAAGCAAAGGGAGTGCCACGGATGGGTGGCAGGGGACGGACTATGTTTTTGCTTTTAAGGAATCAGTTCATAAATTCACCTCGGAGGAGATGAAATTGTGAATTAAGGTCTAAGCTCATGAAAAATAAGGGATTATATGGTTGTTGGATTGGGGGTATATGGAGATAGACTAATTTGAGTCTTCAAATTGATCGATAACCCGGGAGACGATGTAAGGGCACTGCCTTTTTTTAGAGATGAGATTATGATTATTTGACTAAGAAAGCATGAAATAAGGCTAACACAAGCAGTTTCAATGGGTTATGTCTCTTTGTGACCAGGGGACGGACTATGTTTTTCTTTATTAGTACCTGGTACCCGAGTTACTGTGTCACCTCCGGGGTAACGAGAAGACTTAATCGCTTAAGTCATTATTTCACCCCAGAGTTCCTAAGTTAAAAATCAAGACTTTTTTTAGTTTTTTTGATG
>DAOTAZ010000334.1:0-4237 GCA_035382965.1 Chitinispirillaceae bacterium
TACACCAAATTTCCCTATTCAGAAGTAAAAAGCAAAATAACAGCATCAAAAGGAGGGGCTGGAGCCACGCTGGATAATCCAATTCCAGAAGTTAAAACCTATAATCTTGCCGTATCGGTTGCACAGGGAGAAGGTACTGTTACACCTCAAAGCGGAAGCTATGGTGAAGGTGAGAGTGTAACTGTGACAGCAACTCCGACTCCGGGGTGGCTTTTTGATCATTGGGGTGGTGACCTTTCCGGGAACACAAATCCAGCAACTGTGAAGATGACATCCAATAAAAATATTTCAGCTTATTTTATTCAGGATTCGAGAAACTATTTCACTATAACAAAACAGGCCTCTCCCGGCGGTTCTATCACCCAGACCCCTGAAGTTTCTTCCCTGCCTGAAGGCACGAATGTGACCCTGAAAGCTGTTCCGCTCAACGGCTGGAAATTCAACGGATGGACAGGAGACCATAGCGGCACGGATGACACTTACACTATCACATCCCTGAACAGAAACATCTCAGTTTCGGCATCTTTCATACCACTGGACAAATTTGTTTACCAGGCAGAAAATGGTATCCTGAATGAAGCTATACTGGAGACAAAGAATGGCGGCTTTACAGGCACTGCTTATGTAAACTATAATGCCGCAGCCGGCGCATCCCTTGAGATTCCAGTCTATGCCGATGCTGCCGGCGAGAAAATAGTCATTATTACATTTGCCAATGGATCAGGTTCGGCAAGATCATTGTCGATCTCTGTTAACGGCACCCGGCAGATAGCGGATGTCAGGTTCGAAGCTACCCCGGACTGGACAACCTGGCAATCAAAGCAGGTAAGTATCAACCTCCCGCAGGGAGCAAGCACTATCACCCTGGCAACCATAAACGGTCAGGATGGTCCCAATGTTGATAAGATTACAATTGATCAGAGTGCTGCTTCTGAAGCTTTAAGAAACGAAAAAGCTCAATCGCGCTCATTCTATAACCCTGTCCGGAAAGTACTCTGTATCGAGACAAATCCATCCAGTACGCTGAAAGTGAGCATCTTCTCAATCGATGGGAAAATGGTGTTTTCAAGAGTACTCAATAGTGCAACCGGAAAGACAAATATTCATCTGAACAGATTCAATTCCGGGATTTACCTCATAAAACTTGAATCCGATGATTTTACGAGGAGCGGGTATTTTAATCTTATGTAAAAATAATCGTCTGATATTTTGCATCTGACCTTAGCCAGTCCCCGATTTCCATCCCTGGAAAAAAAACGGGGATTTGTTATTTGAAGGCGCAGAAAAACATCAACAATCAATGTACTCAAAACAGTACAGAAAATTTACCAAATCTGATTATAACCAGCCAGCATTCACCTTTTACCCTTATATTTCTATATTAATACACTGGTTGATTGTATAATCTGGATTAAAAGGCAATCACAGGCAAACAGAGGGGATATATGAGACCTGAGAGTTTAAGCGCAATCCTGCTTCTTTTAGCTGTTTACACCGGTTTTGCTCAACTCCCTGCATTTCCGGGTGCTGAGGGATTTGGGAGATATACTACCGGTGGCCGGGGCGGAGAAGTTTATCTGGTCACAAATCTTGCAGATTCCGGTCCCGGTTCTTTCCGCGACGCAGTAAGCGTGTCAAACAGGATCGTGGTCTTTACTGTTGGAGGAGTAATAAAAATCTCAGACCGGATAGTAATAAAAAAGAATATTTATGTCGCCGGGCAGACCGCTCCGGGTGGCGGAATCACAATTTACGGGAATGGCATTGCACTCAATGGTGATTCAGGTAACAACATAATCCGTTATATACGAATAAGAATGGGGAAAAACGGCGACAGCAAGAAAGATGCATTGGCCATCTCTGAGGGGCAGAATTATATGCTTGACCACGTTTCGATTTCCTGGGGAATCGACGGTACGCTTGACGTGAATGGTTCAGGCATTGATAATCTCTCCGTTCAGAACTGTATTATCGGTCAGGGAATAAACAAGGAAAACCATTCAACCGGCGGATTGATGCAGAGTGGAAAATGGTCAATTATCCGTTCCCTTTACATCGACAACAAAACCAGAAATCCCAAGGCCCGTGGAACACATGAATGCATAAACAGTGTTTTTTACAACTGGGCTTCAAATGGCTATATCATGGGAGACACAGAGGGACTTTCTGAATGCAATTTAATCGGAAACTATTTCATCTACGGGCCCTCGAGCAGTTCCAATTCCCACATTACAAACACAACTGCCGCATTCCATGTTTATGGGAAGGATAACTGGGTAGACAGCAACAAAAATGGTGTTCTGGATGGAACCCTTATGACCGATTATAAAACTGCCACTGTGGTAAGCGCCCCTTTTAATTACCCTGGAGTTGAAAATTTGCTTTCTGCAAAGGATGCAGTTGAGTATGTAATCAGAAATGCCGGTGCCTCAAAGGTGCGTGATGCAGTGGATGAGTTTCTCATCGATGAACTTGTCTCTTATGGTAAGAAGGGAAAGATTATCACAACCGAAGATGACAACGGGATCCCCAACAATGTCGGTACTGTTCCTGACGGAACACCTCCTGTTGACACCGACAAAGACGGAATGCCCGACAGTTGGGAGATATTACATGGTCTCAACCCCAACCTGGCCAGTGACAATAAGCTCACCAATCTTTCTGCTGATGGTTATACCAATATCGAGATGTATATCAATGAGCTTGCAGGTGATAATGTTGTCTATGCAAATGATAACAGAACCTATTACACTATCAGCAGACAGGCAGCTCCCGGGGGTACAATTAAACAGAGTCCTGACGGGGCAAAAATTCTGGAAGGTACAAATGTGACCCTGACTGCTGTCCCCAATGGCGGCTGGACTTTTACCGGTTGGTCGGGTGATCATACAGGTACCAATCCGACTTATACGGTTCAATCACTGAGCAGCAATTTGTCGGTTTCCGCATCATTCATGCCTGTTGACAAATTTACTTATCAGGCAGAATACGGTGTATTGAAGGATGCTGTGCTGGAAACCAAAAACGCGGGATTCACAGGTGAGGGTTATGTCAATATTTCGGCGGTTAACGGATCATGTATAGAGATTCCGGTTTATTCCGATAACGCGGGACAGAAAAATGTCATTGTCACTTTTGCCAATGGTTCAGGAGCAGCAAGGGCATTCTCGGTTTCTGTAAACGGTGTCCAGCAGATTGCATCTGTAACGTTTGAGGCTACAACGAACTGGGAAACCTGGGTACCGAAGACAATCAGTCTTACCCTGCCTCAGGGAATAAGTGTTATAACATTCGGGACAATCAATGGTAATGATGGACCCAATATTGACAAGATTACTATCGAGCAGAGTGTTTCTGCTATTGTGCGGAAGGCAAAAGGTACAGAACAGATTTCATACTATTGCCCCCGGGAAAAGGCTCTCTGCATACATACGGATGCATCTGAAGTGAAAGTGAGTATCTTTTCACTCGATGGTAAACAGGTCTTCTCAAGGAAAGTTTGTCAGGGTTTAAAAACCAGTAAAGTATCAATACCTCTTTCCGGCTTGAAAAGCACACTCTACATCATCAGATCTGAATTTGACGGAACAGTAAAAAGCGGATATATAAACCTGATGTAATTTCAAAGGGGGAACAGGGTGGCAGGAATCAGTTTCTGTTGCCCTTTTTTCTTCCGCCAGGAAAGTGATCTGTACCAGTACAGGCCCGTATAATTTATCATATCAATCATACTCACTTCCGCCACATTTACCACATATCATCAGTAATTTCAATAAGTTAGAGCATATTTCAAACCTGTTTGCCCATATTGAATGTGTACTCAAAATAGTACAGATTTTTTTCATAAATTGTAGATTGCATTACATTTCCAGGTTTTTTCCCGTATAATAATACATACAGTGTAGAAACAAAAGTTTCGTTATATATGAACGGGTGAGGAGGATAAAAACATGAAAGAGAGGACGATGCAGATAATTTTTACAGCAGGGTTGTTCCTTTTTTGCTCAACTGCAATGGGTACCTCCCCTGTTCTGCTGGATTTTGACATGACAGGCCGTCCTTTTGCTGAAGGCAATGAGCCCGGGTATACCTCCTGGGCTGTAGGTGAGACCTCCGGAAGCGTATCAAAAACAGTTGACGGGATTACATTTACCCTGTCAAGGAACGGCGGGGCTGGTACAGGAATCAAGTCCGCCTATTACAAAGCAGGGGTTCAGGCTCCCAATTATGCGCGCCT
>DAOTAZ010000335.1:0-4226 GCA_035382965.1 Chitinispirillaceae bacterium
CATGCTTACCTTGACTCATTCTCAATACTGATAATCCGGGCTGGATATAAATACAATATTTATATATATTGGAAAAATAAAGGAGCAAATTCAGAAGTATTGTATTGTCAATTATGAAAAAGTCTGTCCCAGTGCCTGAGTACTGTACAGAAAACGATTGTGCACACAGTCAATACTTATAATATCAGAGTCAATAAAACAAGATTCCATCTGTTGTTTCAAGTTTTTCAATATTTCCCTTTGTCTTTGCGCAAAAGTTAATTTACTCGTATTCTTTTTGAAAAACCCATTTATAAAGGAAAATATTGCATTGAAATCACTGGGAATCTGTATTGGTGCTTCTAATCTCAAAGCTGCAGTTGTATCCGACAATGGTGACATACTGAAAAGTACCTCTATCTCCCATGATTCCTGTCCTCAACAGGCATTCTCAAACACCATTATGGAGCTGGGTACTTCAGATATTGATTATGGGTATATCACCGGACGAAAATTCCGCAGGAAAATCAACCTCCCCTCTATTACCGAAGCTGAATCTATCGAATCTGCACTGCGGCTTCTCAGATCTACCGGAAAAATGGAGGAGTCGCTGGGTGCTGTGATAAGCCTGGGAGCAGAGAATTTTGTTCTTTATCTGCTCGATACAGATCAGAATATCTGTGCTGTGGAAACCGGGAACAAATGTGCATCAGGTACAGGAGAATTCTTCCTTCAGCAGATCCGAAGGATGAATCTTTCCGTTGATGAGGCTGTCAACTTAGCCCGGGAATCAGTTTCGTACAGAGTTTCAGGAAGGTGCTCGGTATTCTGCAAAAGTGACTGTACTCATGCCTTGAATAAGGGTATTCCGGCTCAAAGGGTTACTGCCGGATTGTGTGAGATGATAGCAGAGAAGATTCTTGACCTGCTGGAAAAATCCAGCTCAAAGAGTATTCTGGCAATTGGTGGTCTCACTCAGGTCGATCCTATAATGAAGATAATCCGGGGAAACGGGTATTCTTTACATATACCGGAGTGTGCGCTGATTTTTGAAGCTGTGGGTGCTGCATGGTGTGCTCTTGAGGAGAAAAGATCTTTTTTCTCCCATGTAGACTATATCTCCTCACACCGCTCTTTCAGTGTTCATCCTCCTTTAAGTACTGCTGTCCCGAAGGTGACATTTAAGTCAATTGAAAGAAGCAGTGCAAAGTCTGGTGATGAGCTTGTGATAGGACTTGACGTAGGCTCAACTACCACCAAGGCAGTTGCACTCAGATTATCCGACAACGCCATTGTTGCATCTACATATCTCCGCACCAATGGAAATCCCATCGAGGCATCCAGGGAGTGCTATAAAGAACTCCATTCGCAGCTCCCCGGGAATGTTCTTGTGACAGGACTGGGTACCACTGGCTCGGGAAGACACATAGCGGGGCTTCACGCTGGAACCCACTTTATAATTAATGAAATTATAGCTCATGCAACAGCAGCTTCTTATTTCGATCCCTTGGTTGATACGATCTTTGAGATTGGGGGGCAGGATGCAAAGTACACTCACTTTACAAACGGTGTCCCCTCGGATTATGCCATGAATGAAGCCTGCTCTGCAGGAACCGGTTCCTTTCTTGAGGAAGCCGCAAAAGAATCACTGGGGATCGATTATCGTGAAATACAGGACTATGCACTTGAATCTCAAAGTCCTCCGGATTTCAGTGATCAATGTGCAGCTTTTATCTCATCGGACATAAAGACTGCCTCCCACGAGGGGGTAAGCAGGGAGGATATAACAGCGGGACTGGTCTACTCTATCTGTATGAACTACGTAAACAGGGTCAAAGGACAGCGTCCTATAGGAAAAAAAGTATTCATGCAGGGAGGAGTCTGTTACAACAAGGCAGTTCCGCTGGCGATGGCTAATCTTATAGGTGTTCCGATAGTGGTTCCGCCTGAACCGGGCCTGATGGGGGCATTTGGTGTGGCGCTGGAAGTAAGCCGCAGAATGGAAAATGAAACGGAGAAGAAGTATTTCAATCTTCAGGTGCTTTCCACCCGTGAAATCAGCTACGGCAAACGTTTCATCTGCAAAGGCGGCCGGGAGAAATGTGACAGGAAATGTGAAATAAGCATGCTGCGGATCGAGGATAGAAATTATCCATTCGGCGGTGCCTGTAACCGCTACTATAATCTAATTGACAAAAAAATTACTGATTCCGGCAGGTATGATTTTGTCCGTGTCCGAAGAAACGTGGTTTTCTCACCGAGTCAGACCAGGTCATCAGCGGTAGGAACAATCGGCCTCAATAATTCTTTTCTGATGCATTCTCTGTTTCCCCTCTATTCCACCTTTTTCTCAGAGCTGGGTCTCGAGGTGATACTGCCTGACAAGGTTGACTCAAAAGGGGTGAAACGCAAAAGAGGTTCGTTTTGTTATCCGGGAGAGATCTCTCATGGAGCTTTTTACAATCTTCTGGAAAAAAAGCCTGACTTTCTTTTCCTGCCCTCAATAGTCGAACTTCCGGCGGAAAATACAGCATCTGCCCAAAGGGAGCATCAATGCACCTGTATGCTTCTGCAAGGAGAGCCTTATTATCTCAGGAGTGCATTTGGAGAGGTAGAACCGAAGCTGATCAGGGCAGTGCTTGATTTTTCAAAGGGGTTTGATTCTCAGATCCGGGAGTTCATAGAAATAGGCCGTCAGTGCGGATTCAGCGATTCTTACAGCAGGGCAGCTTATATCAAGGCTGTGGAGAAGATGAGGCAGACCACTATAACTCTGAGAGAAGAGGGAGAGAGGATTCTAAGTGAGCTGGAGAAAAGCCCTGATAATCTTGGAGTTGTGCTTTTCGGAAGGGCATATAACTCTTTTACATCCGATGCGAATATGGGGATCCCGGAAAAATTCGCGTCAAGGGGGATTCCAGTTATCCCCTGGGACATGCTGCCATTTGAAAATGAGAAAACCGGCCTTGACATAAACTGGGCAATCGGGCGGGATCTGATGAAATCGGCCACTTTAGTCTCCAGGAAGGATAATCTTTTCGGAGTTTATATCACCAATTTCAGTTGCGGTCCCGACTCTTTTCTTCTTGGATACTTCCGGGAAATCATGGGAGAAAAACCCTCATTGACACTCGAAGTTGACAGTCATACTGCTGATGCAGGTATCAATACCCGTATCGATGCGTTTATCGACATTGCGGAGCGGTACCGGTCTCTTGCAGGAAAAAGACATACTTCTCCGGAAGAGTTTACCCCGGCAAAACTGCAGTTCAAGAGAAAGGGCGCGGTTTTTATCAGTTCAAAAGGAAAGAGTTTCAGTATTTATGATCCTTCGGTGCACCTTCTCCTGCCTTCCATGGGAAGGTTGACAAGCGAGCTTATGGCCGCTGTATTCTCAGGTGCGGGGATCCGCTCCACCGCTGTCCCGGTTTACAATCAGAGTACTCTGAAGACCGGAAGGGCGAATACATCCTGTAAAGAGTGTCTGCCTCTTATTCTGACAACCGGAGGATTGCTCAATCATCTTCAGTCCCGCAGTCCTGATGAAAAGATCCTTTACTTTATGCCTACCTGCTGGGGTAACTGCAGGTTTACCCAGTACAGGGTATTTCTCAACAGGATGATAAGCAGAAGGAAAATTCCCGATGTGGCGCTTATCTCTCTATCAAATGAAAACGGCTATGCCGGTCTCAGGCTTTCTGATTCAATGAATCTTCTGAAGTCCATCATTATATCCGACTGCATGGATGATATCCGGAATGCCCTGAGAGTACTGGCGATAGATCTGCCGTCAGCACAAAAAACTTTTCAGGAGCAGTGGGAAAGAATCATACAGGTTTTCTTATCCCGCAGATACAAGGATCTTTACAATGTGCTGAGAAGTGTTGCCGATAACCTCTTAAAAATTCCTCTTCGTTATCCTTTGTCGCAGGCACGGACTGTGTCTCTGATGGGAGAGATATTTGTCAGGAGAGATGATTTCTCAAGCAATGAACTGATAGAAAAACTCTCTGCGGCTGACATCGTAGTTAAACGGGCTCCGATTCTTGAGTGGATAAGCTACTGTGATTTCAATGTAAAAAAGGGAATCTACGAAGCAAGGTTCGATTTGAAGAAATTCCTTGAGTTTCGTATCAGAAATATGGTTCAGGACAAATACGAGAAAAGGATAAAGTCGATTTTTGCCCGATCGGGGCTGTACAGTTTCGAGAAGATGGACCTTGATACTGCGATTGCCTACGGGGAAC
>DAOTAZ010000336.1:0-4214 GCA_035382965.1 Chitinispirillaceae bacterium
TTGGAGTAACTGCTGTACTGGACACTGTTAAAACCGGAGCTGATGGAACCTTTTCGGTAGGGCAATTACAGGCCGGTAATTACAGGGTTACAATCAGCGCAGAGGGATACCGTGCGTTTACACAGCGCAATGTTAATGTGGAAGATGATGAAGTAACAGTTGATGCAGAATTGAGACCGTCGGGATCTGCTGTCTTAACTCCTCTGAAGTACACATCACGTACAAATGGAGTCTTTGTTCAAAATAATAAACTTCTTGTACAATCGATGGCTGAGTCAGCGGTTCTGAGTCTCTATTCTGTCAATGGGGTATTAATCTATAGAGAAAAAATTCAGAAAGGACTTTCAGTTATTGATCTTTGGCAGATTACCAGCGGAAAATCTGTAGTTTCAATACTAAATGCTGGTGCGCAGAGATATGTAAACACATTTCTTATTCCGTAAAAAAAAGAGATTTGAGAAAAACCGGGGAGGAATTCGAATGCAGATGGTTTTCCTTCCCGGTTTTGTATTTAACAGGATTTCATGTGGAGGGTGTATCCTCTTTTTGCAGCTCTGCCAGAGTGCTTCAAAGAGGCGAGGCCGCTTTGGTTTTATATCAACAGCACCGTAGACACCTCTCCTGCCAAAACGGTCTTCCGGGCATGAATAATGATCCGTTAGCATCACAGGGGTTTCAGCTACAGGAGTGGGGTCTGATACCCTTTTCAGTTAATCCTGGGATTCGTTCCAATTCCCGGAACACTTTCTTTGGCCTCAACTCTGAAAACTGAATCAATTATACGATTTTCCTATATAATTATGGATGGGAGTGTTTGTTAACGGCAGTCTGTATTCGGGTAAAGGGGTAACGATGTCTGTTCGGTTATGGTCCCGAAAAAGACCGGCAGGGGGGAGTAGTGGATAATTCAGATAAGTTTAACCTGATTCTTCTGATAAATAATTAATTTTTACTTACATTAAGATAAGGACGAGAAACACGATGGCTCGACCTAAGTCACAAATCAGGATCTTCGATTATACCGATTACCGGGCCTACCTTGGTGATTACTACAAGGAGCAGAAGGAGCGCTATTCCTACTTTTCTTACCGCTATTTTGCGAATAAAGCAGGAATAAGATCGATTGGTCTTTACAAAGATGTTGTCGATGGAAAGCAGTCGCTCTCCCGTCGGGCCATTGCAAAGTTTTCTGAAGCGATCGGTCATGGAAAACGTGAAGCGGAATATTTTGAGGCAATGGTATTTTATACAGATGCGGAGACTGTCGAGGAGCGCAAATACTATTTCGAGAGGATGATGGAGTGCCATGAATCAAAGGCGCGCGTAATCGAGGCATCAAGATATGAGTACTATTCCCAGTGGTATTACAGTGCGATCCGGGCACTTCTTTCATTTTACTCTTTCGATGGAGTAGATTATAATTCATTAGCGAAACAGCTCTCTCCTCGGATCACTGCTGAGCAGGCAAAAAAAGCAGTTGAAACTCTGGAGCGGCTTGGTATGATAAAGAGGAAGGAAAACGGCTTCTTTGAGCCCTGCGACCAGATTATCACTACAGGGCAGTTGAATAACAACAGGCAGGCTCATACGATGAATATTGTTAATTTTCAGAAAAATCTCTTATCCCTTGCATCTGAGGCTTATGACCGGTATTCGGAACGTCAGATGGACATGTCGACCATAACGCTGAGCATTTCGAAGAAAACCAGGCAGATGATCAAGGAGGAAGCGGCTGTTTTCCGGAAGAGGGTTTTAAGTCTTGCAGAAAAAGACACTAACCCTGAATGTCTGTATCAGCTTAATTGTCAATTCTTTCCTCTGACAGACCCCGGGAAGGATGATTAAAAGATGTACGAACTTTTCAGAGGAATCTCGGTTTCTCTCCTTACCTGTATAATCTTTACTGTCCTGCATTGCGGACCTCAGCAGGTTACTGGTGTAGGTACCGGATCTGAGACAGTCATTGGCCGGGTGGTGCATACTGATGGGACACCGGCATCCGGTACTATTGTTACCCTGTATCCGGCGGATTATGATCCGGTCGCCGGAGGGAAAAAATCTGTTATTGCAACAGATACTACAGATAAGAATGGCTCGTATGAGATAACTCTCAATTCACCAAAAGCAGATGTGTACACATTGCAGGCAAATAACCTTTCCAAGCGTACCCGGGCGATTATTTCAGATATTGATATCTCTGCACCGGGAGATTCGACTCTGGTTGATGTGACCTCGCTTAACAAAACCGGAAGTATCCGGGTGATCCTTTCCGACAGCCTGGCTGGAAACGGGTATGTGTTTATACCGGGCACGGGTTACTATTCTTATGTGGAAAACGGATACGCTGTATTGGATTCGGTACCGGCCCAGATTATTCCAAGTATCTATTATAAGGATACAAGCAATGAGGATAAGTCCGGCAGAATGGCTGAAAATATCGATGTTCAGCCGGAAATCACAACCATCATAACATCATCGGGACCTTCATTTTCCCGTAAAATCTATCTTAACACCACTTCAAGCGGAGCAGGTGTCAGCGGTACAGTGACTGACTTTCCTGTACTTATCCGGCTTAATGCAGACAATTTCAACTTTATCCAGGCTAAAACCGACGGCAGTGATCTGAGCTTCAGGGGAGCTGACGAAAAGGTAATTCCGCATGAAATCGAGAGGTGGGATCCAAAAGGACAGAAAGCGGAGATCTGGGTGTTGGTAGATACGGTGTATGGAAATAACAGTACGCAGTATATCTCGATGTGTTGGGGAGATCCTGATGCTGCAGGGAGCTCAAACAGTTCGGCAGTGTTCGATACTGCTGCAGGTTACAGGGGTGTGTGGCATCTTGCGGATGACGGGAAAACGATTCTTGATGCAACTGCAAATAAGTATAATGGTTCGAAAAATGGTGATCAGGCAGTTGCAGATGGAAATATCGGTTTTGGGCAGTCACTTGACGGGGATGGAGACTTTACGGAGATTGGTGATGTTTGCAATCCCGAAATGTCCAGCTTTACAGTGAGTGCCTGGATCAAAAAGCGTGGTTCCGGAAAGATTCAGAATATTGTTTCCAAAAGCACAGGTGCTCTCCCCAAAAAGGGATACGGCTGGCTCTTCCAGCTCGATGGGGATGGTGCATTGGCAATTTTCCTGGCATCGGATTCTGGAGTATGGGGTGATCCGGGGTCATTTGTCCTTACATCAAAAGACTCGATAAATGATTCATCCTGGCATCATGTAGCAGCGGTGATTGACCGCTCCAGCAGGGATAATTGCCGTATTTACATTGACGGAGAGGATACTGGTACGTATCCAACCGGTGGGGATATCGCAAAAGTCGGCAACATAGTGAATTCTTTGCCTCTGAGATTTGGAGCTGAGGGAGATGATGACTGCCAGTGGGAAGGTGTATTGGATGAGATTTCAATAATATTCAGGGTAAAATCGCAGGATTATATCAAATTGTGCTATATGAATCAGAAGAGAGATGACGCGCTGGTGGTTTTTAAGTGAGATGCGGGAATGTTTTGACATTGATCTTAATAATTGATTAGGATAAAGATTTCTCTTTGATGACTCATCGAGATGACAAACCAGACTGTAATTTGTCCTTGAAGATCCATCGAAATGACAAGACTCCTTTCTTCCTGTGCCAGATTCTATTCCTCTCCTTTTCACACTCCCGGAAAAAAACACCCTGAAAGCCTTTCAGGTTTGATGTCAGATGGCTTTTCAATCTCACCTCGTCCTGTTCCAGAATATGGAACACTTTTTCCCTGTTTTCTCCGAAATTCGCGACAATCCGATATTCTGCGCCTTAAATTATTGATGAATGTATAATGATATATAAAGGTCGTTGAGTGCTGCAGACTTTCTGAAAGGATGCTGTGATGAGAAGTGCCCAAATGATGGTTACATTTCTGGGTTTGATTGCTTTCTTCACAATGGTTGAGGCGGATAACCCCATTATACAGACCATTTATACCGCGGATCCGGCTCCAATGGTGCATAATGACCGGGTTTACCTTTACACCAGTCATGATGAGGACGTATTAGTTGATAATTTTTTTACGATGAGGGAGTGGCGATGCTATTCATCGACGGATATGGTGAACTGGACCGATCATGGAGCTGCTGCGTCACTGAAGAATTTTTCATGGACAGAGGATAATGGTGCCTGGGCTCCTCAGTGTATCTACCGTAGCGGGAAGTTTTAC
>DAOTAZ010000337.1:0-4191 GCA_035382965.1 Chitinispirillaceae bacterium
TCTGCTTCTGTTCTGACTGAGCTGTGTAAAGGCAAAACACTGGAAGAAGTAAAAAAAATCACCAACAAGGATATCGCCGATGCACTGGGAGGTCTGCCAAGGGAGAAGATGCACTGCAGTGTCATGGGTGAAGAGGCCCTTGAAGCAGCGATAAATTTCTATGAAAGCGGCGGGAAGACATCCCTGCCTCCGGAGAAACAAGGTACTATTGTTTGTAAGTGTTTCGGTGTCACCGACAAAGAAATTGAGCGGGCAATTATCGAAAATAACCTGAAATCAATAGAGGATGTTACAAACTTTACAAAGGCCGGAGGAGCATGCGGCGGATGTCACGGAGAGATACAGAAGATAATTGACCGGGTTACAGGTACTGTCAGAGAAACTCCCGGAGAACCGGTCCGTCTCACCACTCTGCAGAAAATTGACAAAATAAGGGAAGTCCTTGTCTCCGACATCAATCCAGTGCTTGCTCAGGACGGCGGAGCATGTGAACTTGTCGATATCGATGGCAACACTGTGTACGTAAATATGAAAGGACACTGTTCCGGCTGCGCATTTTCCAGTATGACACTGCTTAATGTGGTGGAAAAAAAGCTGCGGGAAAAAGTCTCCGATCAGCTTGTCGTAAAGCTTTCCTGAAGAGAAAATTTAAGTGATAAGCGTAATCTCCTGCTCCCGCAAAGATCCCTCCTGGGATCTCCACCAGCGAAACATTTCCAAAACCGCAGGATCTCCTCATGAATATATCCGGATCGATAACCGTGATGGCCGGTTCGGACTCTGTGCTGCCTACAACAAAGGTGTATCCCTTGCTAAAGGAGAGATCCTGGTGTTTATGCACGAGGATGTATTCTTCATGGAAGGTAACTGGGGATCAGTACTGGAGAAAAAATTCAGCGATCCCTCTGTGGGGCTGGTCGGTGTTGCCGGAACACAATATCTGTTCAGAGATACGCCCGGATGGGTAGTGGCTGGCAGACCCTTTATTAAAGGCCATGTTGTGCATGAGCTGAATAACGGCAGCATCTATAATCTCACTGTTTTTGACTGGGGTAAAGATGACTCTGATGTTGTTGCAGTTGACGGGCTCTTTTTCGCGGTCAGAAAAAGTCTCTTTGACAGGATAAGCTTTGATGAAGCCGTCTTTGACCAGTTCCACTTCTATGACCTGGATATCTGCATGCAGATCCGTCGTACACACCGGCTGATTGTTACCTGGGATATTCTGGTGAAACACCAGTCCGGCGGTTCGTTTGACAAAACATGGGAAAAATACGCTCAACGTTTCATACAGAAGTACCGTAACGAACTGCCTGCTTCATGTACAGATAAAATCCCGGATCTGACAAAACGAATACCCTTTGAGAATTTTGATCTCAAAGGTAAAGCTCCTCAGATTACAATTGCCTGAGCTGTTTCTGACTGCTTTTTGTTTGAAAACAAAATACCCGTTTCAAAATCAAACACTGCCAAACTCTCTCTCTCCTGGAAACCCGCAATAGCACTCATTTTTACCATACCCCAATAATAGGCACGGCATTTGCTTTATTGAGCAGCCAAAAAATCGAATCTTTTTTTTTACACTTTTTCCTGTTTAATTTCAACGGAGGTCTTTTATGAACGTCAAACCACTTGAGGATCGCGTTTTATTAAAGCCTATGGAGGCTGAGCAGAAGACTGCCGGCGGAATCATCATCCCTGATAACGCCAAAGAGAAGCCCCAGAAAGGCGAAATAGTGGCAGTTGGCCCTGGAAAGATGAATGACAAAGGCCAGAGGATCGAAATGACCCTGAAAAAAGGCGACAAAGTCCTTTACGGAAAGTACTCCGG
The DNA here is from genome assembly GCA_035382965.1 of Chitinispirillaceae bacterium. GTDB lineage: Bacteria > Fibrobacterota > Chitinivibrionia > Chitinivibrionales > Chitinispirillaceae > JAAYIG01. The sequence continues at coordinate 1,832 of DAOTAZ010000337.1, forward strand.
CACAGAAATAACCGTCGATGGTGAAGATTATCTTATTCTCCGCGAAAGTGATGTTCTTGCGGTTATCTGATTTTTTCTCATTACTCGTGAAAATTCATGAAAGGAGATAGATGTTATGTCGGCCAAAATGCTGGCTTTTGATGTTTCTGCCCGTGAAAAACTCCTCAAGGGAGTTGACACACTGGCCAATGCTGTCAAAGTAACCCTTGGTCCCCGGGGGAGAAATGTAGTACTGGAGAAAAGCTGGGGATCTCCCACTGTTACCAAAGATGGTGTCACCGTGGCCAAAGAAGTCGAACTGGATGACAAGTTCGAAAACATGGGTGCTAAACTGGTAAAAGAAGTTGCTTCAAAGACTTCTGATGTTGCTGGTGACGGAACCACAACCGCTACAGTTCTGGCTCAGGTGATAGCTCATCTGGGAATCAAGAACGTGACCGCCGGTACAGACCCGATGGCTATCAAGCGCGGCATGGACAAAGCGGTGAAAATCATCATCGATCAACTGAAAAAGGATTCCCGTCCTGTAAGCGGAAAGAAAGAGATCGCACAGGTTGGTGCAATCTCTGCCAACAATGATGAGACTATTGGGAATCTTCTGGCTGATGCCATGGAGAAAGTAGGCAAAGACGGTGTTATCACTGTTGAAGAAGCCAAGAGCATGGAAACCACTCTGGACGTAGTGGAAGGAATGCAGTTTGACCGCGGCTATCTCTCACCTTACTTCGTTACAAACTCTGACAACATGGAATGTGTTCTCGAGGAACCGCTCATTCTGATCCACGACAAGAAAATCAGCGCCATGAAAGATCTGCTTCCTCTGCTTGAGAAAATCGTGCAGATGGGTAAGAGTTTTCTTATCATCGCTGAAGACCTGGAAGGTGAAGCGCTTGCGACACTGGTAGTCAACAAACTTCGTGGTACCCTGAAAGTAGCTGCTGTAAAGGCTCCCGGTTTTGGAGACCGCAGAAAAGCAATGCTTGAGGATATCGCTGTTCTGACAGGCGGTATCGTTATCTCTGAAGAAGCCGGTTTCAAACTGGAGAACACTACTCTCGACTCACTCGGTAAAGCCAAACGGGTAGTAATAGACAAAGAGAATACCACTATCATCGAAGGCAGCGGCAAAGCTGAGGATATCAAAGGCAGAATCAATCAGATCCGCAGACAGATCGAAGAGACCACATCAGACTACGACCGTGAAAAGCTCCAGGAACGTCTGGCAAAGCTTGCCGGTGGTGTCGCTGTCCTGAAAATCGGTGCCGCTACTGAAACCGAGATGAAAGAGAAGAAAGCCAGAGTTGAAGATGCTCTCCATGCAACCAGAGCTGCTGTAGAAGAAGGTGTTGTTCCTGGTGGTGGTGTAGCGCTTATCAGAGCTGCTGCTGCACTGGAAAAGGAAAAGTTTGATCAGGACGAACATATCGGTTTGGAAATTATCCGTCGTGCCTGTGAGGAACCTTTACGTCTGATAGCAACTAACGCAGGAAAGGAAGCATCGGTGATCGCAAATGAGGTCAAGAAAAACAAGGATGCTTACGGTTATAATGCCTATAGCGACAAGTTTGAAGACCTGATAAAGGCCGGTGTTATCGATCCGACAAAGGTCACCCGCACAGCTCTGGAAAATGCTGCGAGCATTGCCAGCCTGATCCTCACCACTGAATGTATCATCTCCGAGAAACCCGAAAAGAAAGAAAAGGGTGCGCCCGGAGCAGGCATGCCTGGTGCAGGGATGGATGAATATTGATCTGAATTACATGACTTTATACTTAGTCACTCAGAGGCACCATCTATGGTGCCTCTGCTGTTTTTGGCGTCATTAACACTAATAATTATCAATCATCCAGGGATTCATCAGCATCCGATATTCCCTTCCTGCAATCCCCTGCTTTACCGTTTTAAAAAAATTTCTTTCTTTCCTTTACGGCATCACATATCTTATTTGCATCTATAAACGGATTCCCGAAACGGGATCTTGATGTTTCATTTTTAAGAAGAGGTTTTGCAGTATGCCCACAGGTGTTGTCAAGTGGTTCAATGAGGCCAAAGGATATGGATTTATCTCACCGGATGACGGCTCTCGTGATGTATTCGTCCATTTTTCCGCAATCCAGTCTAATGGTTTCCGGAAACTGGAAGAAGGACAGAAAGTTCAGTTTGAAGTTGTCGATGGTGCAAAAGGTCCCAATGCTCAGAATGTAGTTCCTCAATAACTGCCTGAACATAAAAATGCACAAAGGCCTGCGGAAATGCAGGCCTTTTTTTTATCCTGTACGTTCGGTACTTGACCAGGCAGCAGATTTTATCCCCCGCAGGTACTGGAAAAAACCCATTAACAGCGCCAGATTCATGGTCAT
>DAOTAZ010000338.1:0-4169 GCA_035382965.1 Chitinispirillaceae bacterium
GCCAAGTCATGGCTCAGTCATTCCGGTGTTGACCGCACCGCACCTCTGCTTCCATGGCATGCTGCTTCCGATCTGGAGAAAATCTCACCTGTAGAGGCAACATCGAGATACCTGTCTCATATCCGAAATGCCTGGAACCATACTTACCCTGAGTATCCTATGGAGGACCAGGATATCACTATCACTGTTCCTGCATCTTTTGACGAGATTGCCCGTGAATTGACAGTTAAAGCAGCCGCTTCAGCCGGACTTTCCAGAATTGTCCTTCTTGAGGAACCTCAGGCGGCTTTTTACGCCTGGATAAACCAGCACTCAAAAGACTGGCAGAAGATGATCAGTGCAGGTCAGAAGATTTTGATTTGTGACATCGGGGGAGGGACTACCGATTTTTCGCTGATTCAGGTGAGGGGTAATTCTGATGGTTCGGTTCAGTTTTACCGGATCGCAGTTGGAGATCATCTGATACTTGGCGGAGACAATCTGGATCTGGCGCTTGCTTATTACATAGAAAAAAAGGTTACCGGTGGCAGGAAACTTACTCCTCGTCAATTCGGAGCACTTGTCAGGAACTGCCAGTCCGCTAAGGAGATCCTTCTGGGTGAGAATCCTCCGGAGAAACTGGTTGTGAATATTCCCGGAACCGGTTCCACTCTTATTGGCGGCAGTATACAGGCAGAGTTGACATTGGATGAAGCGATTGAGGTTCTTCTTGAGGGTTTTTTCCCTCTGGTTGATCTCTCAGACAAGCCGCTTGCCAGACAGTCGGGTTTTCAGGAATTCGGGCTTCCCTATGCCGCTGATCCCGCTGCCACAAGATATCTTGCCGGTTTTCTAACCTCACATCGCAGATCTGCGGCACAATTTACAAAAGAAACCGGAGCCGACCCGACCCGTCCGGATATAATACTGTTTAACGGTGGAGTTTTCTCTTCACCTGTTATTCGTGGGCGAATTCTTGACGTTTTGCGTAAGTGGTTCAGTGAAGCTCAGGGGAGTTGGGAACCAGTAGTTATCAAAAATGAAAAGCCTGAACTTGCTGTTTCCAGGGGAGCTGCTTATTTCGGTGTAGTACGCAGGGGTGCAGGTGTGAGGATTGTTGCCGGTCTGGCCCGTACCTACTATATCGGAGTGGAGAGTTCAGAGGGATTGCAGGCTTTGTGCCTTGCTCCGGCAGGCCTGCAGGAGGGGCAAAGTGTTGATCTGAGCGGACGGGTATTCAACCTGCGAATAAGGCAACCTGTGGCTTTCCCATTATATGTGTCAAGCAAGAGAACGACAGATCAGCCGGGAGAACTGCTTCCTATCGATCCTCTGGAGATCCATGCACTTCCGCCGATCAGTACCGTGCTTCGATCCGGGAAAAAGATGGAAGCAGAGAGTGTCGATGTTGTGCTTCATGTAAAACTTACAGAGATCGGAACGCTTGATCTATGGTGTACCGAGGTCTCTGGGAACCGGAGCTGGAAACTTCAGTTTGATGTGCGTTCAGCCACACGCACCGATATAGATGCACATTACGGAGCTGGTGAGAGGGCAGGTTTTCTCGATGAGCGGACGATGGAGATGTGCCGGGAGAGCATTAGGGAGACATTCCGCCCTGTAAATGGGAGAACAGCCGATCCTCAGGGACTTGTAAAGAGACTCGAGGAGTTATCCGGTATGGGCCGGGATCAGTGGCCTCCTTCACTCCTGAGATCTTTCTGGGAGGTACTGATGGAGGTGGAGCAGGGGAGAGCTGTTGATCCTCTGCACGAAGCAAGGTGGCTTAACCTGACAGGATTCGCGTTGCGGCCCGGCTATGGATACGCTGTTGACGACTGGCGGGTAAAACAGACATGGCTGCTGCAGCAGAAAGGTGTTGTTAACGGAAGAAATCAGGCATGCAGAGCTGAGTGGTGGATATTCTGGCGCAGAATTGCCGGCGGTTTGACATCAGGGCAGCAGAAAGCCCTTGCTCAACCGCTTATCGCTTCTTTACGGTCATACTATCTCAAAGAGGAGAGCAGGAAAAAAGTAAAAACGGAGTCAAAATTCGGACAGCATGAACTGGCTGAAATCTGGAGATTGCTTGCCTCGCTTGAACACATCTCTGCATCTTTGAAGGAAGAACTTGGTGATATTGCGGAAAAGAAACTCTCTCATCGAAACGATTCGCTTTCAGAGGCTGGTATCTGGGCACTTGGGAGGCTTGGTGCAAGAGTGCCGGTGTACGGGCCATTAAACGAACTGGTATCACAGGAGACTGCATCAGAGTGGATTTCGAGTCTGATCAAAACAAGCCAGCCCAACCTCACTGTTCATCTTGCTCTTATGCAGCTTTGCCGCAGGACAGATGATCGTTACAGAGATATCGATGCGAATCTCAGGGCTGATGTAGTTAAATTCATGAGAAACCATAATGCTCCGGCACATTTTATCGAGTTGGTGGAAAACGGAGGCGGTCTTGACGAAGAGGAGCAGAGCAGAGTGTTTGGAGAGAGCCTTCCAAGTGGTTTGAGAATAGCGTGACTGACCATTGAATGAGATGATTAAAGAATTGTCTTATATGATTAATCTGAATAAAATGATTACCCTGATTTAAAAACAGCTTTATAAAGGGGTGGGATCAGCATCAGAATCAATGCTAATTTTATCGATTCTGATACCGATCCCGAAGAGAGTAATACGGGGTGAATTCATTAAGTTAGTCTATTTCTCCTCATAGTTAATCATCCACTGGACTCCGAATTTATCACTGAATGAGGCGAAATATGCTCCCCAGAACATCTTCTGCAGCGGCATCTCAATTTTTCCTCCCGCGGAGAGCGCGTTATAAAGGCGTTCTGCTTCCTCTTTGCTTCCAGTTTGCAACGAGATATAGATATTGTTACCGGTTGTTAATTTCTGGCCCATGCTTTCGGAAATATCGCTGCCCATAAGAACTGTGTCTTCTCCGATTGGCAGGGCGATATGCAGTATTCTCTCTTTTTCCTGCTCTGCTACAGGGGTTTGGCCTTGAGGCATGTCTTTGAAGCGCAGCAGGGCTGAAAACTCGCCTCCAAAAACTGATTTATAGAACATAAATGCCTCTTCGGTGTTTCCATTGAAGTTGAGATACGGGTTTTCTTTGAGAAGTTTTCCTTTTTGTTTCTGGTAAGCTATCCGCGACCGGAGGCGTCTTTCCTGCTCTTTTAGCTCGGGTGTAAACTCTTTCCCGAAATCCTGTTCTTCGTAAATGGGACGTATTTCAACTAATGATTCTCCGGAGCCCTGGCTTGGGATACGTTTTACCCATGAAACAGCCTCGTCAATGGAGTTTACTTTCCAGATCCAGTATCCGGCAATAAGAGATTCAGGTCTTCCGAAGGGCCCGTCGATAACTTCCCGCTTTTCCCCGGAAAATCTTACCCGTTTGCCTTTTGAACTGGGGTGCAACCCCTCACCATCAAGCATTATTCCTGCCTCAACAAGCTCCTCATTGAACCTGCCCATCTCCTCGAACATCTTTGTGTCAGGTATCACTCCTGACTCAGTGTCTTTATCTGCATAAAGAATTATCATCACTCGCATAATGACCTCGTTTAGAATTGATTAATGATATTAAATCAGTAAGAAATGCTTCTTCAGTATATATAGGAGCAAATTCAATTCCCAAAAGACCTCTTTATCCGCTAAAATCATGTTTTCTGGTTGATAATTTGTACTGAATGTGTTAAAATCACTATATATTCACAGGGGAAATAAACCGAAGGGAATAATCTCGCTTTCCCGCCAGCATTCAGCGTGAGATTTTTGTTCACCTCTCCGTTTTTGGTTACCATGAGTGATTTTGAATGGTTTTTACTCGCTGTTCTTACGATCGTACACTTCTTTTCGCTTCTGTATAGAAGATATACTGCTTTCCAGGCTGTAATCATCACTTTTACCTCTCTTCCGGCCTTCTGGCTTGTTCTTAATTCAGTAACACAGGTTTTGACATGCGATGATTCCTACCTTATCTATGAAATAGTAAATATGCCAACCGGGAATCTGGAATACTCCTGGAGAAAGGGAGCGTTCCATACATCGATTGCACTTTACGGACCAATTCTTGTTGCATTGAAAGCAGTAATGGGCTTTACCCATGATATTCTGATGGTGATCGCAAAAGCAATGCATTGCTTCTGGGGCATCGCACTGTTTTCGATAAT
>DAOTAZ010000339.1:0-4161 GCA_035382965.1 Chitinispirillaceae bacterium
AAATGTCAGGGGGTGAGCGTCAGAGAGTCGCTATTGCGAGGGCGCTTGTAAACGATCCTCCTGTAATTCTGGCTGATGAGCCGACCGGAAATCTTGACACCCGTACCGGCAGGGAGATCATGCAGATTTTTGAAAAACTTTTTAAAGGGGGCAAGACGATTATCCTTGTCACTCACGATCATTCGATAGGGGCATACGCACAAAGGATTATCAGTATAAAAGACGGTATGATAGAGGGCGACAAGCGGGTAGAGAGATGAATATCCTGGAGGCATTCCGTCTTGCACTGAATTCAATCAATACCCATAAGTTGCGTTCTGTGCTTACGACCCTGGGGGTGATGATCGGGGTCATGACAGTTATCGGGATGCTTGCACTTATTGACGGGCTTAACAGGACTGTCTCCAACCAATTGGCATCGATAGGCTCAAATACTCTTTATGTTCAGAAACATGGATGGGTGATGAACCGGGATGAGGCGATCAGGGCGAGGAGAAGGAGAAACCTGACACTTGAGGATGCGAAGGATATTGAAAGGCGTCTGGAGCCTGCGCAGCGGATCGCATCGATGCTGATGTCAACCGTGACAGTAAGGTTCGGGAACAGGGAACTGGATGGAGTGCAGTTGATTGGTACTACTCCGGAGTATCAGTACATAACCGAATTCAACATTGCATCCGGGCGGCAGATGACAGAATCGGATATGAATCAGAGCAGGCAGAATGCTATGATCGGAAAAACTGTTGCAGAGGAGTTGTTTCCATCGAGGGAGCCTGTAGGAAAGTCGATTCTGGTTGGTCGTCACAGGTTTGAGGTCACTGCAGTACTGGAGGAGAAGGGATCACTTTTCGGTAATGATCAGGACAATGCCATAGTAATACCACTTACAACATTCGTAAAACTGTTTTCTGGGCCGATAACACCCAGGGGGGGTGAGTCGGTTACAATAATTGTGAAGCCATCAAGCCCTGAGCAGATTGATGATGTCAAGGGTGACCTGACTCGGATTCTCCGACAGAGACGCAATCTGAAGCCTGGGGAAGAGGACGATTTCAGTATAAACAGTGCGGAGCAACTGATGACGACTTACCGGACGATAACATCGGGGATTTTCGGTCTCATGATCGGAGTAACTGCGCTTTCTCTTATAGTAGGTGGAATAGGGATTATGAATATCATGCTTGTATCGGTTGCAGAACGTACAAGAGAGATTGGAATCCGTAAAGCAGTTGGTGCCAGGAAAAGAGATATTCATTCCCAGTTTCTCATAGAGGCGGTTTCGCTTTCAGTCACAGGGGGGATTATAGGAACTGTTCTGGGATTTATGGTGGCGTGGGCAGTATCGAGGTTTATCAATCTTCCGGCAGCAGTGACGTGGTGGTCGGTTGTGCTGGGATTTCTGTTTTCAGCATCAGTGGGTGTTTTCTTCGGGTGGTATCCTGCCCGCAGGGCGGCGTCCTTGAAACCAATCGAGGCGCTGAGATATGAGTAGAGAGTGGCTGGGTCAAGAAAAACACAATTCAGATCTTTGATGCCGGCATGAGAAACAACCTGACAGACTACTGACACTGTCAGTCACCGAAGCTTTCTTCCTTTTGTAATAAGCAGTACAAGTGATAATACAAATTTTCAATAATAATAATAAAAACCAAAAGGCAATTCTTACCCAGGATAATAGTGACAAGAAAAAAAAGAAAGGTATGATGCTGGTATAATGTTTGCAGTTTGTGCTGTTGAGGTCTTGTGTATACATGGAAATCCAGTTGGTTGACATATAAATCCATTCTCTCTTTTCAGGAGAAAAGTTATGTTATTAAAGAAAGTCTCAATACTGTTTTGTGTGATGTGTCTTGTCTTTTCCTGTAAAGACAATAATCCGACAGGAACCAATAATAACGGGCATGATGGGGATGGTAATGGTAACGGTAATGATAATGAGAGTAATATTACTGTTACCGATATCGATGGTAATGTCTACAGCACAGTGAAAATTGGAAAGAAGATCTGGACAAGAGAGGACCTCCGTACCACCAGATTCAATGATGGGACTAAAATTCCACTTGTGGAGAATAATGAGGAGTGGAGAAATCTTACGACTGGAGCATTCTGTTACTATAAAAATGACACTGATCCTGATACCATTAAAAAATACGGCGCACTTTATAATTATTATGCTCTGAACAGGCTGGCACCTCGTGGATGGCATGTGCCATCGATTGCTGAATGGGAAGAAATGATAAAGTATTTAATTGATCATGGTTATAACTGGGATGGTTCATTGACTGGTAATAAAGTCGCAAAATCCCTTGCTGCGGATAACAGTTGGAAGAGCAGTCTTGTTCCTGGATCAATAGGCTATAATCTGGATGAAAACAACAAGAGTAATTTTTCAGCTCTTCCAAGCGGGTGTCGTTTTCACTCAGGTGTGTTTGGTTACAGGGGAGTAGAGAACCACTGGTGGAGTTCTACAAGTACCACCTATGCCGGTCAAGCCTACAGTATCTATCTGTTAAAAGACAGTGTAAAAGTTAAAACCTGTACACACTACAGAGATGAGGGGTTTTCTGTGAGACTGGTCAAAGATTAACATATTAAAACAAACGATCCAGAATCCTCCACTTATGATACCGGGGATAGGTGGAGGCGTTTTTCCCGGGAAATGCCCTTTTAGACAATGCCTGATTTGAAAGCAGGTTTATCACAGAATCAAGGCTGTCCACATTTTCAATCCAGAATACATTAGTCCCTTTTAAAAACAGATGTGCCTCTGAACTGCCGCAGTTAAAGACAAGAGCTTCGGCAGTTTCCTTCCGTTTAGAACTCTTCCCGTTTATTATGCGATTAGTAAGGAGGAGATCGAGTTTTCCGAAAGTGTAGCCGGCATCCTCTTCACTGTCAAAAGCCATCGCCCAGACAAATGATCCCAGTTCCCTGTCTCTATCAAGTACATAGATTATCCGGTCTCCTGCCAGTCCAAGTGCCCTGTAGCAGTTTTCTGTATCGAGATAATCACCAAGTAAAGCGATGAGCATGACCGCACCGTAATTGTCATCGTCAGCCAACTCCAATGAGGAAACATCCTGAAGCAGTATTGGAGTTATCTGATCAAAATTGAAGACTACAGGTTCATGATCTGTACCTGTGATAATTTCTCTCGATGAGTTGACCCGATCGGAGTGGAAGAGTCTGTTGACTTCAGACCATCCACCGTCCGCCATTTTGTTCATGATAAAATATGGACCAAGTGTATATGGTGCATAGGATCTGAATTCCAGGTATCTGAGGGCGCCCAAATCCGGCAAGTGATTAAAATAAGAGGAACGTGTTTCTTTAAGATAATAGGAGAGTGTATCATCTGCTGACTGATCCTCATATGCTAATCTTATCAGCATCAGATTTGCAGAATATTCTGCATCTCCCTCAGTCACGCATTGCTGGGCAAGGAAGAAATCGCTATTGATGACGGACTGGAGAGTAGAGGGCATAACGTAGTTAGAGAAAGCATTGAAATGCTGTTCCTGAAGTGCGTGGACAAATTCGTGTCCCAGATAGTAGATAAGCGCCACCGGATCGCTGATTGAACCAATAATCACAACTGAATCTGTGCCAGGGAGATAAAATGCTCCAACTACTTCATCCTGAAAAGAAGCAGCAGCGCCCTCAAGGTCTTTCATGGTATCGGGTACAAAGCCAAGCTGCTTTAACTGCAGAGTGATTGCCCGGGAGCTGCTGTTTGAATACCACCGGTTATTGTAATCTGACCATTGTTCACGGGTCATGGTACTCACTGTTACCGGGCGGGTGAAATTCAGTCCGCGGGTAACCTGAATATGCTCTTTAACAAAAGCGATCTCATTTCTGTAAATGTCTGCGGATAATCCTGTGGGGTTATCAGAGCAGGATAAGAAAAGTATCAGGATAATCATAGAGGAGATAAATGCTTTGATCATAACTACATTTCCCGGCGGGTGAAGAAGTTCTGCATATTTCGTGATTTGATGCATATGTTCAGATATGAACAAGATATAAAGAATACAAGTGTTTTGTCAATACAAGGTGAATAATGATAAAGTGAGGTTTACCATTTGTTTTAACTCACTATTTTTTTCGGCTATATCCGGAACTCCCAATATGAAATTGGCTTGAATTCGTTGTATTTAT
>DAOTAZ010000340.1:0-4155 GCA_035382965.1 Chitinispirillaceae bacterium
ACTCCGCCTATGTTCTGGCTAAAGCTTATGAATCATTTCCCACCGGATTTCATGACCTCTACAATGGCCGTGATTATTCAGACTACATGCAGAGTGGAAACTGGGATATATCCGGCGGTACTCCCAATGGTATCCCGGACCTGCTTGAGGAACTGAAATACGCCACCGACTGGATAATAAAGGCTACTCCCAACTCCAGCACGTTTTATTCACAGAAGGGGAATGGAGATTTCGACCATAAGCAGTGGGTGACAGCAGGTAAAATGTCTACTCTTCCGGTAGAGGAGGGGGGAGAACCTAGGCCGATTACAAAAAATCCCAACGACGGGGCGATGCCGGCATTTGCATCTGCAACCCTTTCAGTAATGTCCAGGATTTACCGGAAGTATGACCCGGAGTACGCTGATCTCTGCCTCCAGCACGCCCGTTATGCATTCTCTTACGCAGAGTCTCACAAAGGACAGTCAACCGGATCGGGCGGCTATTATGGATCAAAGCCCAACCCGACAGCGGATTTTGTAACCGCAGCAGCAGAACTATACGCATCAACAGGTGAGCAGCAGTACCGCGCTGCAGCGGAAAACAACAAATCATCAGCAGGGAATCATTATTACACCTTCTGCTACAATAACTGTGATGATGTGGCACTTTACTGTCTGGGAACTACACTCAGGGATGAAGAAGCGATGACTAATCTCAAGTCATGGTATGTTGATAAATACAAAGATGCAGGAACCGGCGAAGCGGGACTCAGTACTCTGGGTGACGGCTGGGGATTTCTGCGATACCCTGCAAACCAGGCTTTTATTGCCGCCCTCTATTCCAAAGCTAAAAACACGACCGATTATGATCAGTTTATCTTTAATCAGGTCGATTATATAATGGGTAGTAATGATGCCAAAAACTCCTTTATAGTTGGTTTCTGTTCCGGATGTACAAAGTCGCCTCAGTGGCCGCATCACAGAAACGTTTACCTCAACGATAATAATGACATGGAAACTCTGACCGGAATTCCTGAACGCAACCGTCAATTCGGCTATCTGGTGGGTTTCACCAGGGAAAATTCAAGAAACTTCCAGGAGGCCGTAGACAAGTATACTCAAACCGAAGGTGGAATCGATTATAATGCCGGACTTGTAGGTGCACTGGGTTATATAGTGTCAAAGGTTGATCCGGCGGATACCAGCAAGATGGGTACTTCAGCGATTTCGGGAAAAAAGAAGTCTGAGGGGAGAAGAAATTTCAAAATAAGAGTAGTTGAAAATGTCGTAACGATCGATCTGAAAGATGTATTTGAAATTTCAGATGTGGCGATTTATGACTTTTCCGGGAGAATGGTTCATTTGAAAACAAATCCGGGCAGCAGTTTCACACTGAACACTTCGAGAATGACTCCGGGGATGTATTTTCTCAGGTGTAAATCGGGTAAAAACGCGTATACAGCTCAATTTCTGGTGAATTGACTTTGACAGAAGTGGTGGTAACGGTTTCGTGCCACCACCCTGTTTTCACAGACATGACACCCCGAGTAGACAGGTGTTCATTACAAGCAGTAATCTCACCTCACTGTCGTTCCCGTGAAAACGGGAATCCAGTCCTGAGGTATGGGGCACAGAAATGGGATCAATCCCACATTTTCCTGAGTCTTCCCTGTATATCGCTTCCGATTTCAAGTGTTTCTTTGTTGTCAGTTTCCGCCTCAGGCATAATAGAGACCTTATCCATTGTGTCAACTACATCCTGATTGAAGAAACGGCATCTCTGGGCATACACATGTCTGTCGGAGAAGCCCTGAGGATGGGAATAGAATTTCATTGGCCAGAGGACATACAGGTGATCGCGGGCACGGGTCATGGCAACATAGGTAAGACGGAGTTCTTCCGCGATATCCTCCTCGGATTCTGTTGACATATCAGATGGCAGGCAACCGTCAGCGGCATGAATCAGATACACAGCATCCCATTCACATCCCTTGGCGGAATGAATAGTGGAGAGAATAAGGTAGTCCTCATCACGCAACGGAGGACCGGCAAGATCACTTGTTGACACAGGAGGATCGAGCACGAGGTCGGTGAGAAACTGCGTTCTTGATTTCGAGTTTCTTGACAGTTCGACAAGATGTTCTATGTCGTTCTGTCTTGGAGATGAGTTTTCGTAATTGTCCTCCAGAAGAGGTTTATAGAAGACCCGGATACGGTCGAGTTGACTTGAGAGATCAAGGTCGCTCTTGAGTATGTCGATAAACATTTTACGCATCCTGAGAAGCTCCATCAGAACCGGTTTGGAGACAGGAGCGTTTTGAAGGGAATCGAAAGAGAAGTTGGAGGCCCGGAAGTAATCGAAGATTGCCGATGCTGTAGCCGGTCCTACTCCGTCAAAGAGCTGAAGAACCCTGAACCACGCCATCTCATCACGGGGGTTTTCAAGTATGCGAATCAGGGAAACAAAGTCCTTGATGTGCGCTGCCTCGAGGAATTTAAGCCCACCGTATTTATGGAATGGGATCTCTTTTTTCAATAAAGCGAGCTCAAGCGATGCGGAGTGAGATCCTGCCCTGAACAGCACCGCCTGTTTACGCAAAGGGATGCCCTCCTCATAGTGTCTCAGTACCCGCTCGATCACCATCTCCGCTTCCTGGAGTTCATCTTTGCATGTGATAATCTTCGGGCGCTCGCCGCCCTCCCTGGTCGAGAAGAGATTTTTTGAGAAGCGCTCCTTTGCCTGGGCAATCAGCACATTTGTTGTATTCAGGATGGGGGGAGAGGAGCGGTAATTCTGCTCAAGGGTGATGATTCCGGTTCCAGGGAAAATCTTCGGGAAATCCAGCATGTTGCGTACTGTCGCTGCCCTGAAACTGTAAATACTCTGGGCATCGTCGCCAACAGCCATGACATTCTTTATGCTTCGGCGCATGCCTGTGAGTATGTCGGACTGAAGCTTGTTTGTATCCTGATACTCATCGACAAGAATATGATCGAATCTTCCGGAGATCCTTTCCGCGGCCCTGGGATCCTCCAGCAGATAATACCAGTAAAGCAGCAGATCATCATAGTCGAGAGTGCCGCGTTTCTGCTTTAAAGCAGTGTACTCCTTGAAAATAGTCTTCAGCTCCTCCTTCCAGCGCACGCACCAGGGATAGAGCTTTTTGAGGATATAATCCAGGTCCTCTCCTGAATTCATTTTCCGTGAGTATATGGAGAGTAATGTCCCTTTTCTGGGGAAACGTCCTCTTTTTTGCGCATCTGTCACTTTCTGTCTGATGACATCGAGCATATCCTCGGCATCTGACTGATCTATTATGGTAAAGTCGGCTGGAAGTCCTGAGGACTGGCTGTAGATTCTCAGCAGGCGGTTGGCGACGGCATGGAAAGTTCCGCTCCAGACCTGTGAGATCGTGGTCTGATCATTCAGTGCCTGTGATGCCCTGTCGAGCATCTCTTTAGCTGCTCTGCGGGTAAAGGTGAGAAGAAGTATCCTGTCCGGACTTATACCCTGAGAGATGAGCCAGGCTACCCTGCAGGCGAGTGTTTTCGTCTTACCGCTTCCGGCTCCAGCCACAACCAGCACCGGACCATCACCATAAGTCACAGCCTGGAGCTGCTGCGGATTGAGCTCTTTGAGCCAGTCACGTTTTTTCATCAATGGATTCCCCTGGAGCTTATTTTATACTAAGGGATGGTTACCACAAAAATAGTAAGATTTCCCGACTTAATCCATCACTGAAATACTGAATTACGGCATATCCGCTGTTTCATTGCCTCGTAGAGGAAAACCGCGCTTGAAGCAGCTACATTGAGTGAATCGATCCCCTGAACCATTGGTACTTTTACTCTCGCATCACACGCATCAAGCACTTCCTCTGAGAGCCCCTCACCTTCGTTTCCGAAGACAATGCAGCAGTTTCCTGTAAGATCAGCTTCATAGAGAGGGGTGCACCCATATCCGGGATGTGCGGCAATTATTGTGAACCCGGATTTTTCTCTGAGATATCTGAGCTGCAGTGGTAAATCGCAAGAGTAAATTACCGGGATTTTAAAAATCGCTCCCATGGAATTGCGCACAGACCTGCGCAGGAAGGGATCTGTAGAGTTTCTGCCCACAAGCAGTGCCTGACAGCCGCAGGCAGTGCAGTTTCGAACGATGACACCGGTGTTT
>DAOTAZ010000341.1:0-4153 GCA_035382965.1 Chitinispirillaceae bacterium
CATTAAATACACCTGCACTATATACCAGTTTACACAAAAAATTCCGCACACCCCAAAAAGTATCTGGAGTTTCAGAAAACCCAGACTCTCAGACATCATATGCCATTTACTATCTGAAATAGCTCACTCCTGCTTCAAAAATCTTCTGGTCTTTTTCACCCTGGATGTTTATACCAATATAGTCACCCTTACGCTCGGAATGTCCCATTTTTCCCAGAATCCTTCCATCAGGACTGGTTATCCCTTCTATCGAACAAATTGAACCATTCGGATTACTGTCGTAACTGTCGCTGTTCCCATCACAATCGACATACTGAGTCGCTACCTGGCCATTTCGGAAGAGAGACTCAATAATCTGGTCGGGAGCAATAAACCTTCCCTCACCATGGGAGATTGGTATCGCATGGATATCACCTGCGTTTACATTCATGAACCATGGAGATTTGACTGAAACCACTTTCGTATAGACAATCCGGGAAATGTGTCTTCCTATTGTATTGAAAGTCAAAGTTGGACTGCTCTCCTCCATGTCGATTATCTGACCGCCGGGAACAAGTCCGAGTTTGACAAGCGCCTGAAATCCATTACATATACCCAGCATCAATCCGTCACGCCTGTTAAGAAATTCATCGACAGCATCCTTTATGTGAGGGTTACGGAAAAACGCGGCTATAAACTTTCCGGATCCATCCGGCTCATCTCCTGCACTGAATCCACCCGGGAACATAATGATCTGGGCATTTTTAACCCTCTTAATCACAGCCTCGATTGATTCCTCAATATCAGCCGGACTGAGATTCCTGGTTACAAAGACATCGCAGACAGCACCTGCTTTCTCAAATGCCCGGGCTGAATCATATTCGCAGTTGGTACCGGGAAAAACCGGTATAAATACCCTGGAACGGGCAATTTTCACTGCCGGCCGGATTCTGCACTTTTCTTTATAAAGCTGAGCCGGCTCCGTTTTAACGAAATCAGTGCGGCTGGGGAATACTTTTTCCAGAGGTTCTTCCCAGTGACGCTGTATCTCTTCAATCTTGAGTTCAATGTCATTCAGCTTTATTGCCGGTTCCGCAGATGTAGTGCCAAGCACTCTGCATTCTACACCTTCGAAGATTTTAGAGATATCGGAGTTCGCTGCGATCTCAAGAACCATCGCTCCAGGATCAGCCCTGAAGAGTTCTCCGGCGGATATTTCCTCTGTAAAACACATCCCTATCCTGTTACCAAAACTCATCTTGCTCACCGCCTCGGCTATTCCACCCGTCCTTACAGTATGAGCGGCGAGCACCATGCCTTCACTTATGGCTTTATGAACAGCAGTAAAGCATCTGTCTACCGCCTTGATATCGCACATTCCATGACTGTCGCGACCAGTTCGCACCAGCAGGACTTTTGAGTCTGTCTTCTTGAATTCAGGCGAAATCACCTTGCTGATATCGACCGGAGCCACTGCAAAAGCAACCAGCGTGGGTGGAACATTAAGATCCTTGAAGGTTCCAGACATGCTGTCCTTCCCCCCGATTGCCGGAATGCCAAACCCGACCTGCGCATAATGAGCACCCAGCAGTGCGGCAAACGGTTTTCCCCATTTCCAGGGATCCGCCCCGATTTTCTCGAAATACTCCTGAAGAGTGAGCCTCACACGATGGTGATCACCTCCGATAGCAACTATTTTGGCAATCGCCTCTATTACCGCATAGAAAGCGCCATGAAACGGACTCCACCTTGAAAGAACGGGATTATACCCGTAGCTCATCGCTGTACCCGCGGTTGTTGAACCCTCAAGAACAGGCAGCTTGGCAACCATGCTTTCTGCCGGGGTACTCTGGTATTTCCCACCAAAAGGAAGCAGCACAGTTGAGGCTCCAATCGTGCTGTCAAAACGCTCTACCAGCCCCTTCTGACTGCATACGTTAAGATCAGACAGCATCTCTTTCCAGGCCCGGTCCAACGGTAATTTCTCGTATCTCTTAGTTGAAAGGCTGAAATAATCCGCCGAATGATCCGGAGAAGTCACCTTTACAGTTGCATTCTGTTTGACTCCATTGGTATCGATAAAATCTCTGCTCAGGTCAACAATAGTTTTCCCACGCCATTTCATCTTCAACCTGCGGTTATCGGTGACTCTGGCAACCACTGCAGCCTCGAGGTTTTCTTTTGATACCTCAGCAAGAAAAGCTTCCAGATTGTCGGAAGCTATAACACACGCCATTCTTTCCTGTGATTCCGAAATAGCCAGTTCCGTTCCGTCAAGGCCTTCATATTTTTTTGGCACAGCGTCAAGGTCGATATCAAGACCTGGAGCAAGTTCTCCAATTGCCACAGAAACTCCACCCGCACCAAAATCATTGCATCTCTTGATCATTAAGCTGACTTCCCTCTTCCGGAACAGGCGCTGAAGTTTACGCTCTGTTGGAGGATTTCCCTTCTGTACCTCTGCACCGCAGGTAAGTATTGATTCTTCAGTGTGTTCCTTTGATGATCCTGTTGCCCCCCCGCAACCATCCCGACCGGTTCTTCCACCGACAAGGAGCACCAGATCACCGGCAGCAGGCCTTTCACGCACAACATTAGCCCTTGGTGCTGCCCCGATCACCGCCCCGATCTCCATCCGCTTGGCCACGAATCCCTCATCGTAAATTTCCGCGACATGGCCGGTCGCAAGCCCTATCTGGTTTCCATATGAACTGTATCCCTGAGCAGCAAGTACTGTTATCTTTCTTTGTGGAAGCTTTCCAGGGAGTGTTTCCTCAACACTGCGACGCGGATCACCAGATCCGGTAACCCTCATTGCCTGGTAAACATAGGAGCGCCCGGAAAGAGGATCCCTTATTGCACCACCCAGACATGTTGCTGCACCACCGAACGGTTCAATCTCTGTGGGATGATTGTGAGTCTCATTTTTAAACATCACGAGCCACTCTTCCACTTTCCCGTCAATTTCAACAGGTACAACTATACTGCATGCATTGATCTCTTCTGAAGAATCGAGATCATCGAGCAGCCCGCGCTTTTTAAGCTCTTTTGCCCCTATGGTAGCCAGATCCATCAAAGAGATGTCCCTTTCATTATTACCATAAACAAACTGACGGGCATCTTTGTAACGGGAGAAAGCAATTTTCAGAGGTTCGCTGAATACTCCCTCTTCGATATGGACATCATCGATAGCAGTGAGGAAGGTAGTATGACGGCAGTGATCTGACCAGTAGGTATCAAGCATGCGGATTTCAGTAATTGTAGGATCACGCTTTTCATTGTCACGGAAATATTTCTGACAGAAAAGCAGGTCATCCAGGCGCATGGCAAGGCCCATGGAGATACGGAACTGTTCCAGTTGAGACTCATCATAATGTATAAACCCCCCGAGAACTTTCACATCCTCAGGAATTTCTGTTTTCATTTCAAGTGACTCTGGTTTATCAAAAGCCGCTTCCCGGGAATCAACAGGGTTTATGCAGTATTTTTTTATCTTCAGAAACTCATCATCTGAGATATTTCCCTGAAGAACAAAGACCTGAGCAGTAGCTACCGTTGGCCGATTACCATGTGTTAAGAGCTGAATGCACTGGGAGGCGCTGTCGGCACGCTGATCATACTGTCCGGGAAGGTACTCGATAGCAAATGCCTTTTCATCACTGCCCAGGGGCACGTTTTCATCATAGAGGAGGTCAACTGGCGGTTCGGCAAAGATGGTGTTGCGCGCAGCGATATATTCCTGCTCTGAGATTCCTTCTATATCATAACGATTCAGTATTCTGACACCGGTTAGTCCTTTTATGCCGAGATTTTCTCTGAGATCATACAGTAAGCCGGAAGCCGCTACATCACATCCTTTTTTCTTTTCTACGAAGAGTCTTTTTACACCGCCCATGAATCAGCCTTATCCTTTTTTAGCATAGTACGCCCGGGGAAAGAGATATGTTTATCCGGGAAGAGTAAAAATAAGTATTTGTAGGGGTATTGGGATGTTAAACTGAGTACGTACATTGAAGATGTAAAAGAGATATCTTCTCAACCAGAGTAGAAACACAAAGGGGCATGGGTTTCTCAAAGCAATAATATTACTTAAAAAAAGAACACCACGACCCTTTAAAAAAGAGTGCTGAAAAATTTGTGTAAACCTCAGAATAGTTGGTGTATGGATTATTTT
>DAOTAZ010000342.1:0-4149 GCA_035382965.1 Chitinispirillaceae bacterium
TTATTCTCTGCGCCATATTAGCCTTATAAGCATTTCCTGACGTCATCTCTATAGTAATTTGCGACGTACTCGTCTGGTCTCTTAACGAATAAAACACAAAATACCTGTCTTTATACTACTATGCAAATGTCCGCATTCAAATACCCGCATTTCTCTTTGACCGGGTATTAATTTACGTCAATAATCAAAATAAATTACCTGTTTAATATAACTTGTAAATACCATTAAAATCTGTTCAATTGATTAGGTATAATCCGGAATCAGCCTTATCCATAGAAGAAGGCAGTACTTATGAAAAAGTAATGTGCTTGCTCATCTTTTTTTTTCAGGTGTATCGACATTATTTCATGATTGTGATTTCGGGCTTTCCTCTCATAATGGGCCATTCGTAAACAACGATTCAATATCAATAGATACCACCATTATTACACACCTGGATACATCCATTGTGGTCACCTTTACAGTTAAAGTCTGGGAATGGGATATGCAATCGGGGTCATTCTTCGATATTGCCGACGCAAAAGTTTATTTTTTCGAAGGTCTATGCTGACACTACCCATTACAATGGCAGCCCGCTACGTGATTCGATAAAGATTATCAGCTCTTATCATCTTACAGACTGTATCAGAACCGAGTATATCATCAAAGAATATGACAACAGGGTTTATATAACGGCTGATATCATTTCTGATGTCGGTGCTTCCAGGTTATACTTTAAAACCCTGCTTAACAGATACAACGGTGTACTTCCTGATCCAGCCTGGCCAGGCCCAACCATTTACCTCTCAAAAAGAGCTGATGATCAGTCCTGAACTGGTCTGCTGTTTAGTTAAAGAAACAGACACAAAAATTCCAAATCCACCCGAAAATGGCCCTGAAAGGTGACAGAAACCTTTCAGAGCCTCGCGTCCTGTTTTATTTTCTTCTTTTTAACACAGGAAAAGTGAATATGTGGGTTGTATTCCTCTCTCTGGCGATTTTGGCTGTTTTCGTGCTCCTGTTCTACCTTCTTGTAGAACTCAACGAGCTTGAAAAAAAGGTCGTGAGTTTTTCCGAGGAGATAAATAAACATTATGAAAAGTGAAGATGCTCTGGGTCTGATAAACAAAAGTATCCGTTCTCTTCAGGCCTATCACCTCGAACCTCTGGATCTGCCTGTTAAGCTCAACCAGAATGAAAATCCCTATGACTGGCCCGAACCGGTAAAAAAGGAGATAGCAGAGTTCTGTATGAACCGTCCCTGGAACCGCTATCCCCCATTTATCCCTGAAAAACTCAAGGAGATGGTGGCTCAATATACCGGCGTTTCTTCTGAGGGAATTATCATCGGGAACGGTTCCAACGAGATGATCCTTGTCCTGATGCTCTCAGTAATGAACAGGTCAGCGAAGGTCATAATCTCACAGCCTACATTTACCGTCTACAAACTTCTCTCTGACGGGCTTGGCGGAGAAACGCTTTGTGTAAGTATGAAAGATGACCTCTCTTTTGATGTAGATTCGCTGAAAAAAGCGTGCAGAGACAAACCGGGATCGGTTCTTATCCTCTGTTCTCCCAATAATCCCACCGGCGGTTCTCTCAGCCGTGAAGAGATCGAGGAAATCCTGGATGTACACACCGGATTCTTTATCCTGGATCAGGCATACGTGGAATTCGGCGGTTTCAACGCCATTCCCCTTATAAGCAGGTATCCTAATCTTATAATAACCCGCACATTCTCAAAAGCCTTTGCAGCAGCCGGTTTACGTCTGGGTTATATGATCGGTTCGCCAGAAATTATAGCAGAGATTAATAAGATTAAGCTGCCTTACAACGTGAACTTCTTTTCCGAGCATGTAGCATCGGTTCTGATCCGGAACCGTCCTTTGCTCGATAATACCATAAAGGAAATTATCTCAGAACGTGAGAGCCTCCTGCAGGTTCTCCGGAGTCTTCCTTTTGACAACGTTTATCCCAGTGAATCGAATTTCATTCTTGTCAGAACAGAAACGAAGCAGGCCCTTTTCGATTTTCTGAAATCAAAGGGTATTCTGATCAGGGATGTATCGAAGTATCCGATGCTTCAGAATTGCCTGCGGATAAGCATAGGTAAACCAGAGGAAAATGCTCTGCTTAAGGACGCACTCAGGGAGTACTTCAGCAGCAGGTGATTTTTTTGAATTGCAGTTGTAACCTGATTCATTGTAGAATTTATTGATATTTTATAAACTTTCAACTGACCGAAACCGGTCTGAAGATCTGGATTCAGAGTTTATAAATCAATCAAAAGGATAATATATTTTTTCCTTTTTCAAATCTGACCTCTGATCTCTGAACTCTGACCTTTGACAAAGTGAGTTTTTTATGACCAGAAAAGCAAAAGTTGAGCGAAAAACCAGAGAGACAGACATAGTTCTTGAACTTGTTCTGGATGGAAGCGGCAATTCCGAAGTGTCGACCGGAAACGGGTTTATGGATCACATGATGGTTCTTTTTTCCCGTCACGGGCTTTTTGACCTCAAGCTCACATGTAAAGGCGACACTCATATTGATTTCCACCACAGCGCCGAAGACATCGGAATCTGTCTTGGAGCGGCATTCAGCCAGGCGCTTGGTGATTTCAAAGGGATAACCCGTTACGGCACAGCTTATGTCCCCATGGATGAATCGCTCGCGCGTGTATGCATTGACATTGCCGGAAGGCCCAATCTGGTCTACTCCGTAGAGCTGACAGACCGTAAAATCAACGATTTTGACTGTGATCTGGCTGAGGATTTTTTCAAAGCTTTTACAGACAATTCAAAGAGCACTATCCATGTCGATCTTCTCCGCGGCAGAAACAGTCACCATTCTCTTGAGGCAGTTTTTAAAGCATTTGGCAGAGCATTGTCTGAGGCCTGCGCGATCAATCCCCGCGCCGCCAACCAGATCCCATCAACCAAAGGTGTGATGTAGCCAAGATGTTCAGAAGTGCATACTGTTTAAGGGCTTTTCTTTTTTTACTGACTCTCATCACAGCGGCAATAGCTGAGGAAAGCCCTGAATTCAAGATTCTCAAATCCATTAAAGCACCTCAGGATCTTCTTTTCCCTCATTTCCCGCCCAGATATTGTGCCAGGGCACATCTCTCCGGAGATGTAGCAGATGAGATGGTCACTGCAATAAAGAACCTCCAGCTCGAATCTCCGTTTTTCAGGGAGTATTTTGACGGCAAGGAGTTTCATCTTTATCTGGCCAATTCCAATTATCCTGAACAGACACGGGAACTGCTCTCAGGTCTTCTCAATCCTCTTGAGCTGATCAACATGGCTGTAGAGTCGGTTATCAAATACAAATCGGAAAAAGGTTTTGCCGAGCTCAGAGAGCAGGCTGCAGCAACACATGAAATTTCAGATACAGACGGGAGGTCTGTTTACAGAATAAAACTGACCCCTCGTAAGGAGTATTTCGGGTACTCTTATAATGATAATGGAGCATATATAGATGAATCCTGGCTGAAGGAGCTGACCGTTGTTGTTGACTCCTTATCAGGGCTTGTTTATGAGCTCAATGCGCGCAGGCAGGACAGGCATTACACAGTGGAAGCGACTGAGAAGCCGGCTGCACGGGAGATGATTCTTAAATACGTTTTCAGCTACGAAATCAGGAATGGAATACCACTTCCCTCGGAGATGAGTTTTTTCACCAATGATGAACCGGTACTTGAAATAAAGGCATTATATGGAGAATTTGGTAAAGAAACAGTATTTACCAGGAAAACGATCTGCGTTCAGCAGGGAAGCCGGAAATCCTGCCTGGATATAGGGTACACGGACTTTGAAGGGAAAGCCTGTCCGTCATCAAAAAAACGCGACACAAAGATTTACAACCGAAAACTTGAGAAAGCGGCTTTACTTTCTAAAAAAGCTGCTGATCTGCTCAGGAACGGCAATATATCATCTTCAACCAGCGTATTAGAAGAACTGATTGAGAAATATGGAGATACTCCACAGGCTGTAGAGGCAAGAAGACTGCTGGCAAAACTGCCGCCTCAATTGAGGTGATTTCTTCTTTATGCCCCAACAGCCATTTTTCATTAAGTTTATAATGGTAAAATTCCGATATATATTATAGACTTCAGTAGTGTCCGGTTAAATTAACAAAAGATCAAGGCCACCGAACCTATATTTA
>DAOTAZ010000343.1:0-2000 GCA_035382965.1 Chitinispirillaceae bacterium
AGGGCGTCACTGGCAGTCCAGCAGTTAATCCTCTCCGCCTCCCGTCCCTCCTCAAGCATCCCTGCCACAATCACAGGAATTATCCTCTCTCTCTATGGCGCATCCCAGGTCTTTAACCACCTAAATATCTCCCTGAACCGTATCTGGAAAGTGAGGAAAAGAGAGGGTCTGGGATATCTATCGTGGCTTAAAAACAGGCTTTTTCTAATTCTGGCTGTACTCTCCTTCGGGCTTTTCTTTCTTCTCTCTCTTATTTTCAGTACTGCTCTCCAGTGGGCCTCATCCTACTTCGGCTTCATCTCCCCTCTTCCCTGGCTTTTCCGCACTGCCGCATCACTTCTTCCCTTCTTTCTCACCACACTTCTCTTTATTTTCATCTTCAAGTTTATTCCCGATGTCAAGATCAGGTGGGGGCCTCTTATCTATGGCTCGGTTTTTACCTCAATACTTTTTAATCTGATTCGGTCGATCCTTGTAATCTACCTGGAGAGAAGTTTTTACCGTTCCACCTATGGCGCTGCTGCATCACTGGTAGTCTTGCTCCTATGGATCTACTTTTCCGCACAGATTCTTTTTCTGGGAGCAGAATTTACCAGAATTTACGCATTGAGGCATAATGAGCCGATTCTACCTGCTCCGGGAGCGGAATCTTACCATTGGGAAATACTGTAGAGATGGTACAATGATTGCGGGGCAATAAAGCAGACAGGATAAAAAATGGTTTTCTTCCGGGCAGTAGCGTAAGAGAAAGCAGATCGTGAAACGGGTACAGTATAAGGATAACAGATCTTAACAGACAGGAGCGTTGGGGAATGTTAGCTTGGGCACTGGTATTTCTGATCATCTCTCTTATTGCGGCGGCCTTCTGGCTCAGCGGAAGTGCCATAGTTTCCTCGACTATGATACAGGTGGTTTTTGTCGCATTTCTGGTGCTTTTTCTCATTACGCTCATAGTTGGGCTGGCGCGGAAACCACCCAATGTCTGAAGCTTTATTAACCCAAATTCAGGAGGAGCTTTAAAAATGGGTATGGTAAAAAAAGTCACATTCTTTTCACTTTTGTTAGCGGCGATTCTGGGAGCAGTCGATAAGATCTCCGGAAAAAAACATCTGAAATTATTCTGCAGGAAAAAGGAAAGCTTTCCTGAGAAGATGATGAAAACTTTTCACAATATGACAAAGGGGATGGGAAAGAAGCAGAAGCGCCCGGTCTTTATGTTTGGACGGTAGGGGGACTTGGCAAAAACAGTAAAGGAGCTCTCAAAATGAAAAAAACAGTACTGATTGTTCTGCTGATCACTTTCTCTATCAGCGCTCAGGAGCTGCGTCTGAGTCTCATAGGGGGAGTGTCAAAAGAGGTGGGTGAGAACTTTGACAGGTTTAACTGGGGGTTTGCAGTAGGTGGAAACATATTCTTCTACCTCGATGACAACTTCCTTCTGGGTGCCAGAGCTGCTTACACCAGATGGACCCCGGTTGATTCGCAGTTTCTGCAGAGTGTGGGGAGTCTCCTTGACGGGAAGGTGAGTGGAGAGAATTATACTATAGAGGTAGTCCCCTTCGCCCGTCTCACCACAAACTTTCCCATGAGCATGATTAATCTCTTCGCCCAGGCCGGAGCAGGTCTCTACATAGTAAATTCCGAGGTCAGGGTCTCGGGTACAGGTGAAGATGATACTGAGATACAGCAGATTTTCGGCGAAAACGCCCGCGCGCGTTTCGGGGCGGCAATAGGAGGCGGACTCACTTTCGGAAACCCGGAGTTTATCTCTGTTGACATCTACCCAATCTTCAACCTGATTTTCCTGGACAAAAGTGAGTGGATGAAATATTTGACCATTAACCTGGCAATCGGATTCGGTATCTGACCCTCTGTAGCCCCGCCCATGTTGACTATTTTCCTTCATGGGCGGATCTCTGTTTCTCTCTTCATCAAGGGATAACGCATTTGAAGTGAAGAACCTCAAACTTGAATATTATTCACAATTACGCAATGAATGT
>DAOTAZ010000343.1:2010-4143 GCA_035382965.1 Chitinispirillaceae bacterium
AAACCGTTGTATCCCAGATGCTGATTGACTGTAAACCAGCCTTTTACTATTCTTATCACTGTGTTTTCAATTGATGTCTGATACACAAAGCGAGTTCTAATCTGAATCTCGCCTTGGATATTTGTACTACTCTGTTGTGAATCCTATCATATTGCTTATATTGTCTGGTTTATTTGGACCTGCCACAGTCATCACACGAACCCAATACCTGAAAATGCTTACCACAAGCAATGCAATAATTCCAATACGAAATATCATCGGGGATATCTGCTCGATATTCTTTTCTCAAATTTCACATCAAGGCTCTTTGTCTTCATAACATTAAACCATTTCACATCATCCGGATAGGAATCAACATGACAATCCATCTCAAAAAAACCTGTTTCTTTATTATTGACTGTTTCAGTCATAAATAACTTATTATCCTTTATTCTTCCCTTCAATGTGATTTTCTGGAGTTTATTGTCGTAGTAATACACTCCATATACATCTTCCGTCGTCATTTTCATGTAATTGCTTTCTATCAGCATGTATTTCCCGATATTATTCAGGCATTTCTTAATTGTGTCAAGTTCTACGGTTACATCATATACAGGCGTGCATGCTTGTACTACATGTGGATAACAGTCATCTATAAGAGAGATTGACAGTTTTTTATTCTCTACGCTGTAACTTCCTATTATCGTAATAATCGCAATCAGGCTCAGAGCCTGCACATTTCACAGCAGTTTCAAATTCCCTTTTTACCCCTTCAAGCCAATATTTGCGGAGAAATTCCAAATACCCGGATAGTGTAAACAATGCTTCAAAAGAAATTGATTCTGTTTCTAATTCCTGGCCGGTTTTTAAATCAAAAAACACCTCTTCAGCAACAGTGTTCAGATATGCACCATAGTGTTCTCCTGCAAATGATATGTAAAGAATATCCTCTTTTATCTCTGTAGAACACTTAACCTCGTACCATATGAATGCCTCTATTTCGCCCGGCTCAAAACTACTGATGCTGAATCGCTCTTTAATCCAGGAATTGATAATTCCTGCTACCTGGTTTTGATCATTTGACAAATCTCTCAATCTGGGAATCTCTGATACGTATTTTTTTCGATTGTTTCAGTAATAAGTACTTTTTCAACAACATACTTTTGACTGTAACTGATAAAAGTGCTGACCAGGATAAATATCAGATATTTGTACTTCATTATTCTATAATCTCCAAATGAGTTGCCGTTTTCCGGCATTCTGACAATTTTTTTATACGGTTAAGAGCCCTTGTCATCAAGAATAAACAGAGAATAAAGGCTTTGGATTTCATCATTATCTTTTCTCAATAATCGGTAATCTGAACCGTCTTTCAGATGAAGGACTCAGGGATTCATAAATGAGCAACATTTTGCTTTATGCATCATGTTTATGACAGATTATCAGAGGTACAATTTTATAAGTGGCTTCCACACTTAAACCAGAATAGCCCAATTTTAATATTAACCAAAGTCAAGAAAAAATATTATTATCCAACTTTTGATAATTAATAAACATAAAACAGCATACAGTGTAAACACATTACGAATTTACACCATTAAAGGACCTCTTATTGTGTTCGATTGACCAGCCCAGGCATTATTTTATATGCTATTATCTGTATTTACATAAAGTATTGAAAGTATTTGATTGAGTAAAGCCATGCTCCACTCCTCCCCCATAATCCGCCCTCCCAGCGAGGCACACAGCATCCTCCTCCAGGTCACCACCGGATGCTCTCATAACCGTTGTGCATTCTGCGGGGTTTACAAAAATATCCCGTTCAAAATCATGGAGCCGCATCTTATTCTGGAAGATATTCTCTATGCGGCGAAACACTTCCAGGACCGGGACCGGGTTTTCCTGTGTGATGGTGATGCGCTGATTGTTCCTCAGAACAGGCTGGTACAGATACTTTCTGATATTCGCAAATATCTTCCCTGGACAGTACGGGTTGGTACTTATGCAAACGCAAAGAGTATCGCTCGGAAATCTCCCGATGAACTCAGGGAGCTTCGTCAACTGGGACTGAGGATAATCCATATCGGGCTGGAATCTGGTGATGATGAAACTCTGAGGAGAATAGAAAAGTGGGGAGATTCGGAAGCAATTATC
>DAOTAZ010000344.1:0-4138 GCA_035382965.1 Chitinispirillaceae bacterium
TCCTGGTAATACTCTTCGGATGCTTCCCGGCCTCGTTCATGGCTATCAGATCCTTTACAAAAAGGCATGAGCCGGTTTTATCCCAGAGACTCTACAACCGGATAATGATTATCCTTTTCTGGGTGGTTCTGATAACTTTCTCTATTGTAAAAACAAAAACTGTCCTGTATTCCTCACTGGCCTGGTTTCCTGTAACCTACCTTTCCGCTCTTACCATGTACGGTGTATTAAAAGGGGCTCTTCCCTGGGGTAAATGGCTTAACAGGTCACTTATCGCTTTCTCCACTGTAACCGCTGCCGCAATTGCGGTTTTCCCTGTGCTTATTATCAATAAAGACTGGATAACACCCATTATCAAAGACAGGTTTGCCGTTGCCTGCCTTCAGAGACCGGTTCACTGGAGCGGATTTGAATTTCTTGTAGGTGTGCTGTTTTTCGCAGCGCTCATCGTATCCTTTGTTCTTATCAGCCGCAGGAATTTCCTGAAAGGTTTTGCTTCGCTGCTTGTCTCCTGTGCCCTGTGCTGTGAGGCTTTCATGATAGTCTTTACACCAAAGATAGAGGAGTACACCCAGAGAGGACCAGTGGATTTTTACAAAGAGCACTCATCCGGCGATGTCTACGTGAGATCGCTCTTTAAAAGCTACGCAGATCTTTACTACGGAAAGAAAAGAATGTGCGCAAATCCTAAAAGCCACGATCGGGAATGGCTTCTCAAAGGTGATATTGACAAACCGGTTTATTTCGTGGGGAGAATCACTCAGGAGAAAAAATACAGCGCTCCTGAGTATGGCTTGACAAAAATAAAAGAGGAACACGGATTCGTTTACTACAGGCGCGATCCGCCTCAGCAGGCTCAGGTCACGGAGTAAAGGCGGTATCTCTGAAGATTTACAATTTTGTGCTTCTGAAGCAGATACTCGGCGGTCACTCTCAGCACTCCCATCCCGTATTTGATGCTTCTGGGGAGATTTATCGATGAGGCATCGCTGAAATACTTTGTGGGGCAAGTCACCTCCGCGATGTCGTATCCCGCATAGAAGATCTGGGAGATCATCTCGTTGTCAAACACAAAATCGTCGCTGTTGCATTGATAATTGATCCTGCTTAGAACCTCCCTGGAAAACGCCCTGTACCCTGTGTGGTACTCGGAAAGCTTCTGATTCATCAGCAGATTCTGTGTGAGTGTAAGTAGACGGTTGGCGATGTATTTGTAACGGGGCATCCCTCCCCGAATAGCTCCTTTGCCAAGAATTCTCGATCCGAAAACTACCTGATATAACCCGCTTCCTATAATACTGGCCATGGCGGTTATGAGTTTGGGGGTGTACTGGTAGTCCGGATGAAGCATTATCACTATGTCGGCACCAAGAGAGAGTGCTTTGTCATAACAGGTCTTCTGGTTTCCTCCGTACCCCCGGTTTTTCTTGTGTATGATGATGTTTTTTATCCCCAGAGTCTGTGCAAGTTCGACTGTGTTATCTTTGCTGGCATCATCAACCAGTATTATATCATCGACTATATCCCTCGGGATCTCCATATAGGTAGCCTCAAGCGTGCTTTCCGCATTGTAGGCTGGGAGAACAACTATCACCTTTTTACCATTAATCATTTTTTTACTCCGGAACTTCTCGTTTTACCCTGCAGGCATAGAGAATCAAAATTACAATAACCACTCCCAGAATTGCTCCGACAACGGTATCGAGCGGAAAATGAACCCCCAGATATATCCTTGAGTAGGCAACCAGAAAAGCCGGCACAAGGGAGATCCAGAAGATTCCTCCGTACAGATAAATTAACAGTGTGGCAGCGGAAAAGGCAGTGTTTGTATGTCCTGACGGGAAAGAGTTGTGGAGCCGGACTTTCCCGAACACATGAACCTTTGATGAGTCGATCAGTTCATCACGCGGAATGTCTTTGGGAACAGGTTCTGTTGCTGGCTTGTTACAGGAATTGTTATAAAAGAAGCATACCGGACGGGGTCTCTTTACCAGAAGTTTGATCTGGGTGTTTATAATCCCGCTCACGCTCATGCTCAGCACCCCGCATATAAGCACCTTTTTAAGCTGGTTTTTTGGAGTCTTTATGCAGATTATCCCGATCAGCAGCGGTGCCACGACCCATCCGTTGCCAAGTTGTGTTATAGTCCAGAAAACCCAATCGAGAGCAGGGCTGTTGTGGGAGTTTATCAGGACAAAGAGCCAGCAGTCGAACTGAAGAAGAGATTGAAACATTGCTTTAAAATAGTTGTTCAGAAGGGAAATCACAATTCAATTAATGATAATGATGGAAGGCAACAGGAAGGTAAAGATGAGGGAATTCTTAAGATAGGAATGATTAAGAAGGGGGGAGGAATCCGATTGTGAATCGGATATCCTCCCCTGGTTCCAGCTCACCTGAAGACAGGGCGAAAGGGGACGGACTGCTTTTTTACTTTTATAAGCGCTTAAACTTGGGAGGACATGTAAGCCCTGAAGGGGCAAAATTTAAAGCCCAGGCTGAAGGCCTGGGTTTATGTGTAAGAAGAGAAATTTAAGCCCTGAAAGGGTGGAATAAAATCAATGCACTACAACACTTTCAGTCTGTCTGATACCCGCACACTCCATCGATACTATAAACATCCCTGACGCGTTTGATCTGGAAAGGTCGTATGCGATTGTCGATCGTCCACTGGAAAATTTACGGTTTGCAATAAGAGCTATCCTCTGACCGGCCGTATTGTAAAGCGATACCTTTACGGTTGTCTCTGACGGGAGGTCAAAAGAGAGCTGAAGAATTGTCCTGTTTTTTACATTTACCGATACCCTCTGTATCATATTCGGCACTTGCCGGTCGATAGTCCTTATGCCCCCTGGAGTATTCTCGAACCAGACCAGACTCCCATCATCGACATTAGTTGTCAGAAGATCCCTGTCACCATCGCCATCGATATCTCCAACGCTTACACTGTTTATACCAGGCAGGTTTCCTGCAAGAGTATGATTAACAAAGGAAAGTTCACCCCTGTTTTCGAGCCACCCCAGGGTTTTGCAGGAATCATCGATCCAGACCACATCCGAATCGTTGTCATTGTCAAGATCAGCGACAACAAGAGTGTGCTTCATACCAAATTTCGGGAAGAGTGCCTTTGTGTCGCATCCGCCCCCGTTCCAGGAGAGCATTAGCAGATCGTATGAGGAATTGAATGTCAGGATCTCACTATTCCCATCACCGTCGATATCACCTGGCCAGACATAATTCGAGCTTGTTGATCCAACCAGTGTAAGTGGTTTGTCGAATCCCCCTGCTCCATTATTCCTGTGAAAACGTACCTCACAATTTTCCGATGCGCCTCCTCCGTAAGAGACCGCATCCATAAAACCGTCTCTGTCTAAATCGCAGGCCCAGACCTGATTAATTAGAGAGATATCTGCAATTTCCTTGAGAGAAGAAAATGTCCCGTCTCCTGAGTTTTCGAACCAGTAGACTCCACCGAAAGTGGAACCTCCCAGGATGTCAAGATCACCATCATTGTCCAGATCAACAGCAATGGGATTATTGCATTCGGAATCTGTAGATTTTATACTCTGAAAAGATACACCATCTGTATTGCCATTGCGGATCCATCCCAGGGTGTTTTTCATAAATTCATCACTGCCTGCCAGTATGTCAACATCACCATCCATGTCGATATCTGCGGCGGTCAATGTAGCGGCACTGAAGAAATCCGTATAGAGAATTGTGGGAGTAAACGACTCTTTACCGTTGTTGGAAAAGAGTGTGATCCTGTCGTCCGCTGAACTGGAAACTACAAGGTCCATGGTCCCGTTTTTATCAAAGTCAACAGAGATCGCATGATAAGGGTAGGGAAGGCCCGGTGCACAGAGCTTCTTTACACTGAATTTATTGTTTCCGTCATTGGTGTAGACTGCCACAGTGCTCTCACCTGTCGATGTAACCACAAAATCGATATCACCATCATTGTCCATATCTGCAGGGACAATGTTTTTGATCAATTTGGCCTGGGTGGATATAGTGTCTTTTAAAAGGCCGCCCTCAGGCCCCTGTTTAGTAAAAAGAAGGAGTAGCCGGTCTGTACTGTTTGAAACCAGATAATCGGCAAGAGAATCTCCGGTCAGATCGACTGCAGCGCCAATCT
>DAOTAZ010000345.1:0-651 GCA_035382965.1 Chitinispirillaceae bacterium
CATTCAGTAAAGAGAAATACTGTTTTCTTCCGCTGAGAGTTTCGTTTTAGGGGAAGGAGCAACCGTGGAAAAAGGATACCTGCAGGTTTACACTGGAAATGGTAAGGGAAAGACCACCGCAGCCATAGGGCTGGCGATCAGGGCTGCAGGAGCGGGTCTGCGGGTACTTCTGGCTCAGTTTGTAAAGGGTATGAAGTATAGTGAGATTAAAGCTCTCCAGAGGTTTTCCGATCTGATAACGATCCGCCAGTACGGACGGGGGTGCTTTATAGAGAAGGAAGCAGGGCAGGAAGATATTGATGCTGCGGTAGCAGGGCTTAAAGATGTTCGCGAATGTCTCAGAGAGGGACTTTACGATGTGGTTATTCTGGATGAGGCTAATATTGCAGTTTTCTTCTCTCTGTTTACTGTAGATGAACTGATAGAGGTGATAAGAGAGAGAAAACCGGAGTGTGAAGTTGTTGTTACTGGCCGTTATGCGCCCCAGAAGCTTATCGATGAGGCTGATCTGGTAACGGAAATGAGAGAGATAAAACACTACTACGCAAATGGTGTGGAAGCAAGGACTGGAATAGAACGATGACCGGCAGGAAAAAGAAAAAAAAGTACCCTTTCCTCCTGGGGACTACAAGTTACATTATTCCGGATGGT
>DAOTAZ010000345.1:661-4135 GCA_035382965.1 Chitinispirillaceae bacterium
GATTCTCTTCGAATCATCTTCATTTTCCAATATCCCTTCCGCAAATGATATAAGTGAGCTCAGGACAATTGCGGAATATAACGGGTGTGGGTACACCGTGCATCTGCCAATTGACAGAAAGGCGGGTGATCCTGACGAAAGGGTCAGGAGAGAGTTCAGGGATGAAGCCTGCAGGATCATAGATCTTACTCATAAACTCTCTCCCAGGGCATGGATACTTCACCTTGAGGGAATTGAAAAGGGTTCCGGTAAGGAGGAGCTCTCACGATGGCAGAAGTGGTGCAGGGAAACTGTGTCGGATCTTGTGAAAAGAGCAGAAAACCAGCGCCTTATCGCCATAGAAAATCTCTCTTATCCTGTTGAGTGGAACGAGTCGTTTGCAACCGTATTCAACACATCGTATTGTTTTGACATAGGACACCTGTGGCTTCAGTCCGGTCTTGACTGGGAGAGCCTTTGCGTGAAACTTATTCCTGACACTGCAGTTGTACATTTTCATGGCGTGCATGAGGGTAAAGATCATATTTCCCTCTCTGATGGGGACAGGGAGCAGCAGAGAAGATTTTTAATGTTGCTCAAAGATGCAGGATACAGAGGTGTTTTGACACTGGAAATTTTTAATGAAAAGGATTTACATCTATCAATGGAGGTTCTTGGCCGGTTATGGGAACTCTTACCTTAGTTACAGGAGGTGTGCGCTCAGGAAAAAGCTCCTGGGCACTCCAGCAGGGGAATCTTCTCTCTGCGTCTGAAAAGGTGTTTATAGCAACAGCGGAACCTTTCGACCAGGAGATGTGCAAGCGCATCACAGATCATCGTCTGGAACGCGGAGAGGACTGGAAAACCGTTGAGGCACCGCTGAGGCCAGGGGATGCGGTGAGGGGAGTGGGAAACGATTCGGTTGTTATCATTGACTGCTGCACAGTATGGATTGGCAATGTCTGGCATAAGTCATCGGGTGATGAGGACAGCATGAATGCTGCTGCAGAGGATCTTCTCTCTGCTGTCAGGGAGTGGCGGCAGAGATCCCGTGGTGCTCTTTTTGTGGTTTCAAATGAGGTGGGCTGGGGGACATTACCTCCTGATCCGCAGACAAGACGTTAACGCGATATTATAGGTAAATTGAACCAGCGTTTCGCACGTGAAGCAGATGAGGTCTATCTGTGTGTTGCAGGAATTGCTGTACCTATCAAGAAAAACAATGGAAGGGGTTAACAGATGAAGTTTTCAGAAGCAGTAATAAAACCAATTGAAAACCCGGAACTGTTCAGTCAGATTGAGCAAAGGCTTTTAAGTCTTACAAAACCCCCGGGGAGTCTTGGACGTCTGGAGGAAATCGCTGCCACATTCTGTCTGATCAAGGGTACGCCGGATGCCCGTATAAGAAGCAGGGAACTCTATGTTTTTGCTGGTGACCATGGAATCACCGCTGAAGGAATCACTCCATATCCCATGGAAGTGACTGTTCAGATGGTAAAAAACATGCTTGCCGGTGGGGCTGCAGTGACAGTGATGTGTAAAAATGCCGGCATAGATTATCATGTCGTAGATATGGGGGTAGCAGGAACCTTCGAGAGTCATCCTTTACTTATATCAAGATCTGCCGGAAAGGGGACAGGTAATTTCCGGCACGGACCAGCCATGTCAATTCAGGAATGTGCCATGGCGCTTGATGCCGGATTTGATCTGGGCTGTGAAACCACTGCTGATATCTGTGCCATTGGTGAAATGGGAATCGGCAATACTTCATCAGCCTCTGCTCTTTACTCAATGCTTCTCGATATCGATCCTGATACTACTGTGGGAAGAGGTACCGGGGCATCTTTTGAGCTGCTGGAGAAGAAGAAAAGAATCATCTCTGAAAGCGTAAAACTTCACAGAACACAATGGGACAGGACCCCGTTTGATGCCCTCAGGAGGGTGGGGGGATTTGAAATCGCCGGGATGACCGGATTTATCATCGGGTGTGCGTTAAAACAGGTTCCTGTCGTTGTTGACGGATTCATTGCTACTGCCGCAGCACTCTGTGCCTGCCGGATGCATCCCCATGTTTCCGATTATCTTCTGTTTGGACACGCCTCAGATGAACAGTACCACAAAAAGGCTCTATCAGAGATGAATGTGAGCGCGATTCTTGATCTGGGAATGCGTCTTGGCGAGGGAACAGGAGCGGTTTTGTCATTGAATATTATTGAGCAGGCGCTCAACTGCTATCATCAGATGGCTACATTTACTTCTGCCGGGGTTTCCAATCGTGATGTTTAGTGGATTGATAAGCGCATTAAGGACTCTTACAATCATTCCTGTATCGGGGCCAGAGCCTCAGAAACGATATATGGCGCTTCCCTGGTTTGTCTTTGTCGGAGGGGGGATCGGGGCGGTACTGGCAGGATGTGCAGAAGGGATGCGTTTACTTCCGGCATCGCTGGCCCCTCTGGCAGGGCTCTTAATCGCAGGTGTTAATTATCTGATCACAGGTGGGCTTCACATTGACGGGCTCGCTGATACAGCAGATGCTTTCGGTACCTGGCACTCAAGGGAGAAAACACTGGAAATCCTCAAGGATTCCCACACAGGAAGCTTTGGAGCTGCAGCGATAACCCTGATTGTAATCTGGCGGATTATTACAAGCAATCAGCTAAGCAATCAGGGGGGTGTACTATTTATCTTCGCTGCTCCTCTGTTCTCACGTATCCTGCAGGGATTTCTGCTCGCAGTTATACCTTACGCCCGCGG
The DNA here is from genome assembly GCA_035382965.1 of Chitinispirillaceae bacterium. Classification (GTDB taxonomy): domain Bacteria; phylum Fibrobacterota; class Chitinivibrionia; order Chitinivibrionales; family Chitinispirillaceae; genus JAAYIG01. The sequence goes on from DAOTAZ010000345.1 coordinate 3,398, forward strand.
TAATGATGGTAAAGCATCGGGGTTCAAGGCTCCACTGGTCATTACTGCAATATTAGCTCTGGAATTTACCGCTCTTATCATTGCCGGATGGTATTACTGTGGTGCACTCAGAGTGCTGCTTCCACTGGGATGTGGACTGGTTCCGGTTACTTTTTTAGTACTTGTCTCGATCCGGCGTATTGGCGGAATAACCGGAGACATTGTTGGTGCTGCTACTGAACTATTTGAATGCGCCTTCCTAACCGGGGCTCTTGCAGGAATCGGTTAAAGGTGTGTAACAATGTGGTTCATCGGGAAATGTACTGTTGGAGGGTATTGTGTTTTCGAATTTGAATCCAAGCATATATACCGTTGAAACGCTTTGAATAGCCCAGATCAGGCGGGCAGGTTTTACAGCACCATTATTGTCCTGAATGTAATGGATCTCATCATAACTGGGGATTTGCTCACCAAAAAAGGTTCCTGAAATTCCTCCATCGCTGAGATCCCGGAGATAAATAGGGGCCTCTTCAGAAGTGTTTCCTCCGGAAGATGAATATTGAATCAGATATTTATCACTGCAAGGCTTTCGAATGGATTTTCTTTTTTCCTGCATAACGAGCCCTTTTTTGAAGGTGGACCTGTGGAATGTCACTCTATTCTTTTGTCAAAAAAATGCGGAGATCGGTTCACTTAAAAGTGTTTCTCCAAAAGTTCCGGGCCGGAACGAAAATTTTATTTAAAATAAGTATGTTTCAG
>DAOTAZ010000346.1:0-4063 GCA_035382965.1 Chitinispirillaceae bacterium
GGAAGGTGTGGAGAGAGGCGAACAGAAAGCCAACCAGATCATTTCTGAAGCAGAAGCAAAAGCTTCTGGAATTATCTCTGAAGCAAAGGCGCAGGCGGAAAAGATTCTTGCCGATGCACGCAGTCAGGCAGAAGAGCTGAAGAGAAACACTGAATCTGAGTTGAAGCTCAGCGGATCTCAGGTCCTCTCTGCGATAAAGCAGCAGATCCTTGATCTGGTAACAGCTAAAGTAATCGAAGACAGTACCACTCAGGTGCTTGCCGATCCCTCAAACGTCAAAGACTTCATCTCTACAGTAATCCAGAACTGGAAAGTCTCCTCAGGCGAGGTTCCCAGACTCGAAGTACTGCTTCCTGCTCACAAACAGGAAGAGCTGCAGAAGTCTTTTGAAAAGAGTGCTTCTGATCTGCTCAAGAAAAACATCGACCTGGCCTTTTCAAAGTCTATCAAATCCGGATTCCGTATTGGACCGGTCGGCGGCAGTTTCAGAATCAGCCTTACAGATGAAGATTTTCAGGAATTCTTCAAAGAATACCTGCGTCCAAGAACCCGTAAATATCTTTTTGGTGAGTAATCATGTCAGGCAACTACTATTTCCTCGTTGCCGGGTTGCCCGATATATCACTGGATGAGGGAAAAAATATCCCCTCTTTCTGTGATTTTATGGCGGAAACAGAAGAGCAGGTCTCTTCCGGTGACCAGAAACTGCTCAAACTGATCAGACTCCCTTTTGATAACTCCAACCTGATTACCGTATTGGAAGACTCGGGTGAGTTTGATTCAAGAGGAAATTTCTCCAGAGAGGAACTTACATCCTCTCTTAAGAACTCCGAGCGGCTTCCCCGCTATATGCAGATTTTTCTGGAAGCGCACCGCGAGAACCATCCTTTGTTCCCCGGTTTGATTGCACGAGACCAGCTAAACTGGTTGTTTTTCGATGAGGTCACTTCGCACAGCAACAGTTTTATCAGAGAGTGGTATACTTTTGAACTGAACCTCCGCAATCTTGTTGCCGGAATAAACAGTCGCAAGGGACTGAAGCATTTTGATGAGCTGGCGACAGAGCGGGATCGGGCTGTCTCCTCTATGGTGATTGGGCGTAACGATGTAGCTGAGCAGATCCTGCGTTCAAGCGCTCCGGATTTCGGCCTCTCATCGATACTTCCCTGTACAGAGAAAGTACTGGCGTTCTCCAGGGGTACTCTTCTTGATTTTGAAAAGGGTCTGGACTCCATTCGCTGGGAGACTCTCTCTGACCTGACCGCTTTTTCCTATTTCGGAATAGAGAAGGTTCTGGCCTTTGCGATCAAGCTTGCGATGGTTGAGAGATGGAAGGCTCTGGATCCTGAGACAGGGAGGGAGAGACTGGAGAAGCTCACAGAGGAATTGAGAGCGGGTATTACAGTAATGGATTACGCGCTGTGATTTACGAATGATTAATCAGTAAAATCAGGGTAGATTGATAATTTGAATAATATAGATGTTGTTTTAAACGGAGGAAATCGATGAGCACCAAGGGAAAAGTGGTCGGCATTGTCGCTAACCTGGTCACGATAGAGGTCGACGGGCCGGTTGCTCAAAATGAGATCTGTTACATTGATCTCAAAGGCACCAAGCTGATGGCCGAGGTGATTAAAATTACAGGTAAGAACGCATACGTGCAGGTGTTTGAAAGCACACGCGGCTTATATGTGGGCTGTGATGCGGAGTTTACCGGAAACATGCTGGAGGTTACACTGGGTCCCGGGATGCTCTCCAGGAACTATGACGGCCTGCAGAACGATCTCGATAAAATGGAAGGGGTGTTTCTCAAAAGAGGCGAATACACTCCATCTCTCGATAATGAAAAGAAGTGGCATTTCAAACCCCTTGTCAAAGCGGGAGACTCCGTTTCAGCCGGTGACTGGCTGGGGAGTGTGATGGAGGGGTGGATCGATCACAAGATCATGGTGCCTTTCAATTACGAGGGAACCGGTACGATAAAAACCATTGCCGCAGAGGGTGACTATACGGTTATGGACACTATCGCTGTTGCCGTTGATTCCGACGGTAATGAGCGTGAGCTTACCATGGCCATGAAATGGCCTGTCAAAGTGGAAGTCAAGTGCTACAAGAACAAGCCTCGTCCGTTCAAAATCATGGAAACGGGCCAGCGTACAATCGACACACTCAATCCCATAGTAGAAGGCGGTACCGGGTTTATTCCAGGACCTTTCGGCTGCGGAAAGACAGTTCTTCAGCATGCGCTTTCCAAATACGCCGAGGCAGACCTGATCATAGTTGTTGCCTGTGGTGAGCGTGCAAACGAGGTGGTGGAAATCTTCACCGAGTTTCCTGAGCTTGACGATCCCCGTACAGGACGAAAGCTTATCGAACGTACAATTATCATTTGTAATACCTCGAACATGCCGGTTGCTGCCCGTGAGGCCAGCGTTTACACAGGCATGACAATCGCGGAATACTACCGTAGCATGGGTCTTAAAGTTCTCCTCCTTGCAGATTCGACTTCCCGCTGGGCGCAGGCGCTTCGTGAGATGTCAAACCGTATGGAAGAGCTCCCTGGTCCAGATGCTTTCCCGATGGATCTTTCCGCGATTGTGGCAAACTTCTATTCAAGAGCCGGCTTTGTCAATCTGAACAACGGCCAGACCGGTTCCATCACCTTTATCGGTACTGTCAGCCCTGCGGGTGGTAACCTGAAGGAGCCGGTGACAGAATCTACCAAAAAGGCCGCACGCTGTTTCTATGCGCTCTCCCAGAACCGAGCGGACAGCAAACGATATCCTGCTGTGGACCCGATCGAGAGTTATTCAAAGTATCTGGAGTATCCTGAGGTGATCGAATACCTTGACAAAACAATAGAACCCGGCTGGGTTGATAAAGTGATGCAGTTGAAGGACATACTCCTGCGCGGTAAAGAGGCTCGTGACCAGATAAACATCCTTGGTGATGATGGTGTTCCGCTGGAGTATCATATCACCTTCAACAAGTCGGAAATTATCGACTTTGTTATTCTTCAGCAGGATGCTTTTGACAAGGTCGATGCATCCACACCGATGAAACGGCAGCAGTACATGGTAAACAAAATTCTTGATATATGCAACAGCGAGTTCCGGTTTGACGGTTTTGAGGAGATCGGTGCCTATTTCAAGAAAATCATCAACATTTTAAAGCAGATGAACTATCAGGAATTCAAGAGCGAAAAATTCACCAGTCTGGAAGAGCAGCTCAACGCGACGCTTGAAGAGAGAATAGTAAGTGAACTTGAAACACAGGCGGCGGGCTGAGAGGAGAGACAGAATGAAGACCAAAGCATTTCAGAAGATCTATACTCATATCGAAAATGTGACCAAGGCCACCTGTACAGTTGAGGCCGAAGGTGTTTCCAATGAGGAGATGGCACTGGTGGATGGCCGTCCGGCACAGGTCGTGAAAATCTCAGGAAAGAAAATCACCCTGCAGATCTTCCCCGGTACTCAGGGTGTGGCAACTGATGCGGAAGTGGTATTCCTTGGAAAGCCCCCGACACTGAAAGTTTCAAACGAGCTCAAGGGGCGTTTTTTCAATGCCTACGGTCAGCCTATCGACGGGGGGCCGGATATCGAGGGTAAAGAGGTGGAAATCGGAGGACCATCGGTCAACCCGGTTCGCCGTAAACAGCCCTCTGAACTGATCGCAACCGGAATAGCGGGTATCGATCTTAACAACACACTGGTTACCGGTCAGAAGATACCGTTCTTTGCTGATCCCGACCAGCCCTTCAATCAGGTCATGGCTACAGTGGCTCTCAGAGCAAAAGCCGACGTGATCATTCTTGGCGGTATGGGAATGAGCAATGACGATTATCTCTATTACAAGACCCTGTTTGACAATGCGGGAGCACTTGACAGAATTATCGCCTTTGTTAATACAACCGACAACCCCCCTGTGGAACGTCTTCTGGTGCCGGATATGGCACTTACCGCAGCAGAGTATTTCGCTGTGGAGCACAAGGCCAAGGTTCTCTGTCTGCTGACAGACATGACACTTTACGCTGATGCTCTCTCTATTGTGTCAAACCGTA
>DAOTAZ010000347.1:0-4060 GCA_035382965.1 Chitinispirillaceae bacterium
TTCTTCAGAGGATGCGTGAACTGGCAATCCAGGCAGCCAACGACACACTGACATCCACAGAACGGAATTACGCCAACCAGGAGTTTGATGCTCTTCGGAAAGAGATTGACAGGATCTCTGCAGTTACAAACTATAACGGTATGGAACTGATATCCAGCAGTGCCAGCCGGTTTGGTTTGTCCGGAGCATCAACAAACACTTCATTCTGGATTGATGCCAACTCAACAGCCGGAGTTGACAGTATTACAGTCACACTGGAAACAATGACTGTAAGCAGTCTGAACTCCAATCTTAACACTGCGAGCCTTACAACTCAAAGTAACGCTGCAAGTGCCATATCCTATATCGATACAGCTATGGACAGCGTGAACAGTTCCAGAGCCAAAATCGGTGCATATATCAACAGGCTCGAACATGCTATAAACAACCTGATGGTAAGTGAAACAAACCAGCAGTCTGCAGAATCAATGATCAGAGATGTAAACTTTGCAAACGAGACTACAAGGTTTACAAGGAATCAGATACTGTTACAGTCAGGCACAGCCATGCTTGCACAATCAAACATGGTTCCACAAAGTGTCCTGTCACTGCTTGGCTGATTATATCACTTACTGAGACTGAGGCAGCAGCATGTAAAGATGCTGCTGCCTTTATAATTTCAGGCAGTCCACAGGTTTCCCATTTACAAAGTGATTCGGCTTCTCTGATTTAATTTTCCTGCACAGACACAGATAACACTGGACATTCCGAATACCTGAGTACCTGCTCAGTATTATTTCCAATCAATTTCTGAAGAAGAGTGTGTCTTCCATTATCTGCCATAACTATCAGATCGGCACTGTGTTTTCTGGCACTGCTCAGTATAGAATGAGCCATGGATTCACGATGCAGTTCAGTTTCCCAGTGAATGTTTTCAAGAAGAGAAGGATCCGGTTCAGGGAAACAGTTTCCACATTTCAATCCGATGATTCTGGGGTTCGATTCAGGAAAGAGTGATAGAATTTTCTTTAACTGTGCTGTCATCAGGGAAAAAAACGAGGGACTTTCAACTGGAATGACAATGTTCCGCAGATTTACATTTCCGGTCCCCATATCAACGAAAGGCCTAGCTCCGGAGGGAATGAAAAGAGTGATACGTCTGAAATAAACAGCCAGATATTCAGCCAGGTTTCTTCCCAATAGTGTACCTATGCGCGAGGAGGACTGGGTTCCTATAACCAGTATATCATGGGAATGCCGTTTCAGTCTTTTTATAATTTCAGCTTTCTTATTTCCTGTTTTAACGATTTTTTTAATTCGGAGTCCTATCTCCCCGACATCGCTTCGACTGGAACTGCCCGGGAGAATTCCCCACTTTTCCAGCAGATCTCTGACCCCAATATGCTCAATTGCTTCCTCTTCCCTTCTTACATCGACTATTTCCAGTTCACCTTTTGATGCATAGGCTAATTTCAATGCATGCACAAAAGGCATCATAGAGTTATCGGGTTGATGAACGGGAAGAATAATACTGAGAGAGGGTACCAAGGTTTTCAGGGAGGAATCCAATTTCGGTTTTTCACCCATATCTGCTCCTTGCTGCTCACAAAAGATTAATTTAAGTGATAACAGTTGCAAGTAGTAGTTTTTTAATAACATCTGAGGATTTCATCTACTTTCACGTAAAGTCATTCCCGCTAGTATTTTTAGGAAAAAAGGGTAATCAGGAGAATATTATGAGAAACTGGGATCTTGAAAGTTTACACAAACATATCCACGGATTTGATTCATTATCCTCTCAGCAGCAAAAAACTCTCCTGGAAAAATTGAACCTGAATTTTCCATGTGCAATTTTTAAGAGCCAGATCAAAAAAAGGCGTAATGCATTGCTAAACATGGCCAAATCGCGTGAAATGCTCAGAGATGCATCACAGTGTTTCCCGCATTTTATCAAGATCAATAAAATAAAACGCACAATCGATGCACTCAGGGGATTTGCGGTTGTCTTTACAGCCGGCGGAGAGGGAGAGCGTCTGAGGTTAAGCCTTCTCAAACAGGGTATCTCCCCTTCTATATTAAAGGATTTTACTAAAGCCACCTACCCTGTTCCCGGCTTTCCAGACAATTCGGGTACGCTTCAGATAAATCTTACCATGATATCACACCTCTGCTCAGAATCCGGAATTGACATCCCTGTAATAGTCACTACCGGACCTGAGAACTCGGTAACAGCCAGAGTAATTCCAGAGATCCTGAAAGCAAACAATAATTTTGGATTACGCAATATTATCACTGTTCAGCAGGATGAACGGATCCATTTTACAAATGATGAAAAAGCCGCGTTCATTATCACTGATGATGGTTCACCCCAGCCTGTAACCCAGCCTGATGAGACCGGTGGGCCACTGATGAAACTTAAGCAGACCTCAGAATCTTTAGGCGTATCCCCCCTGGAATGGCTTGAGAATCTGGGCTGCAGGAAAATTATTGTGGTTCAGGCTACCGCGCTCTATCACCAGAGCCTCCTTCCTGCAATGGCCAGTGCCCTTGAGGGACATGATTGTCTTGGTGTCGGCATTCTGAGAAAGGAATTTCCGGAAAAAGATCCGTTTGGTACTTTTGTGACACTCACAAGAGATGGTCATGATTCAACGATAATACTTGAGCAGGAGGTCAGAAATGAGGAGACACGCCAAATAAAAGACAGTTCAGGAGAATATTATCTGCCTTTTAACACAGGATTTTACGCTTTCGATTCTGAGCTTCTGAAAAAAAGCGATCTTCCTGATTATGCTACACCACCCAAGGAAGTACTGCCTCAACTCCCCCGCTCCCCGAAAATCGGCTACGCGGCAACAGACATTTTCCCTCTTGCCGGAAATCCGGTGATACTCACTGTGGAGCCGAACATGTACAGGGTGCTGAAAACAGTGGAGGATCTTGATCTACTATCTAGAGCGGGCAAAGAATTTGGTCTTGACAAATTATGGTAAAGAAAGGTTCCGGATAATCACGGTTAGAATTTACAGTGAGGTAAATTTATGAAAATCATCTCGGTTCTTAACCACAAAGGCGGTGTAGGCAAAACCACTTTCACCGGATCAGTCGCGCAGGCGCTCTCACTTCTTGGATTCAGAGTGCTTGCAGTTGATAATGACAGTCAGCACAATCTCTCTTCGCTCTTTTGTGTAGGGGTCAAATCACCATCTATCCGTGATGTTTACTTATCTGATAAAGAAGGAGCTCCTGCACAGTTCCTCCGTTCCATAGTCAAAACTGAGTTAGCAAGTCTCCATCTTATCACATCATGCAGAGACCTCTGTGATGCGGATGTCAATGACACCGGAAGATTGAAACAATGCCTCGATGCCTGCAGGCTCGAGAGATTTTATGACTATCTGATCATCGACAACGCTCCGGGAATAGGCAAACTGCAGGAATCGGCAATAATAGCTTCTCACGAGATATTTGTCCCGACAGAATTGAAACAGTTTGCTGTCGATGGGCTGCTTGAGATGGAGCAGACAATTAATTCAAGATACCCTGAGGGTGGAAAGATTACACGGATAATTCCAAATTTCTACAAAAACACTATAAGACAAAACTCTTTTATAGAAGCATTGAAGAGACTTTTTCCGGGGAGAGTCACCAGTACACCAATACCCCTGGATCAGGTCTTTGATGAAGTGGTGACTGAGGGTAAGATATTATTCCTGCACAGGCTTTACTCAAAGGGAGCCGCCTATTATCTTAAACTTGTACATGAGCTTTTTGATTTAAATGAGGAAGAGATCTGGGAAAAGGTCATGGAAAGGCGTAAGAAAAGATTGAGTGATGAAGCGAGGGAAAGGTTTTCAAGTTACAGGCAGCAGGGGAGCATGGCATGAAATCGGAAAAAGGTGAACCTGCTTTCCAGGATATTGACAGCATCCTTGCTGAAAAGGTAATCAGGCGAACAAAGCAGAATATCGACTCAAGCGAAAAGGATGTTACCCGTGAAGAGATACCCCGGAAGAAGACAAGCTGGTTTCACAAAGTGTGTACGATTCTGCTGTGGGTTCTCATTGTTTTACTGATCCTG
>DAOTAZ010000348.1:0-4059 GCA_035382965.1 Chitinispirillaceae bacterium
TTTCCCATCAGTACATTATCATATAGCAAAGCGGTTTCTTCTGAGGAACGCAGCTTATCTCTGAATCCAGTTCATAGTGCCGGAAAAGCCCGGTGCTGTTCTGTATAAACTTAACCAGAGGAGAAGATATGGCGAATTCCGGAAAATCAAAAAATGACCACAGAAGCCTGGATGATGTTAAAAGAGAGAATTCCATGATGAATAAGAAGCTCCGGGAAAAGGGAATCTTCTTTGACCTCGATGAAAATGGTGATCATTTTGAACACAATAAATTTCTCCGGCATATTATGGAATGCGAAGGCATTGATGTCACCGCAAGAAAGGTTAAGTCTTTTTTCCCTTCTGGATACAAGTTCCCGAAGGTGGAGAAGATGAGTCCGGAGGAGCTCGAAAGAAAACTTGAGGAGATCCTTACAATCCTTGAGGATAACCGCGTCGATATCTCTTTAGCCGAGGATCTGCCCGACAATCTCATCTACAATTTTATCGTTGAGAACGTTATTCCAGCGGAGGTTACAGTGTCTCCTTTAAGCGCAGGTTTCGAAGTATTTGATGGGTGCAGTGGTGATTGTGAGGAGTGCTTTCAGAAAGACTACTGTGAAACCGCAAAAGAAGAACTTGCAGAAACCTGAAAAGGTGGATATCCATTCCAGCAGGATCAGATGTTTATGTCCAGTGTGAACCGGTATTCTTGCAGTTTTTACGGTTGAGAATGCCGGTTTTATCCCCCAAAAAGACAGCCTGTTTTCATTAACTGACACATTCGCCGGAAAAACCGCATAAAATTGAAGCAGACAGTTTCCGAAGCTGCTTAAATATCCTGTTTTGTGTACAGGAAACATCCACAGGCGGTGATGCTGCTTTTCCCCATGACTTTTTAAGTGATCAAATGCTACAATTGATTCAAAGCAGTGTCTGATGAAAAACTCATCATCCATGAGTTTTTTTCACGGACATGCAGAGAATCTCGTTTTATACAAATGATCCCAGTACTCGCAAAAGCAGACAGGAATGAAATTTTTGTTTGATAATATTTACAAAGACAAATCAGTCTTTATTACAGGTCATACAGGTTTCAAAGGATCATGGCTGTCGCTGTGGCTAACTAAACTCGGTTCCCGGGTGACCGGATATGCCCGCAAGCCAGATACCATCCCAAACCACTTCAGCAATCTTGACCTGCACATCAATTCCCTTATCGGAGACTTGCTCGATTTTGACAGACTTGCAGATTCAATGAAACAGGCAATGCCGGAAATTGTTTTTCATCTGGCAGCTCAGCCTCTGGTGCGCGAGTCATACAAGTACCCTCAGGAAACATACTCCACCAATGTTCTTGGTACATTGAATGTTCTTGAGGCTGCCCGCAAAACCCCATCTGTGCAGGCTGTCGTTGTAGTAACTACGGATAAGGTTTATGAGAACTTCGAGCATAACCGGTGCTATAGCGAAAGTGAACGGCTGGGTGGTTATGACCCGTATAGTTCCTCAAAAGCCTGTGTGGAAATTTTATGCGCTTCCTACAGGAATTCATTCTGGAATCTGAAAGAATATGGTAAAGGCCACAATGTGCTTCTGTCCACTGTCCGTGCCGGAAATGTGATCGGGGGTGGAGATTGGTCAAAAGACCGCCTTATTCCAGATATCGTGAAAGCAGCATCACAGGGTAAAACAGCGCTTATCCGTAATCCGCAATCGACACGTCCATGGCAGCATGTTCTTGACTGCCTTTCCGGGTATCTTCTTACAGGCAAATTACTACTTGAGGGTAAAAATGAGGTTGCAGATTGCTTTAATTTCGGCCCGGCAGAATCTGACGCTTTGACAGTCAAAACAATATGTAATTATGTAAAAGCTTGCTGGCCGGAAACACAGTTTGATTTTCCGGAGTTGAAAGAGCAGCCACATGAAGCCGGGCTGCTTCGCCTTGACAGCTCAAAGGCCAGACGGGTCCTCAACTGGGAACCAGTATGGGATTCAGGCAGAGCGATCGAATCAACTATAAACTGGTATCGTTCCTTCTATGAAAGCGGCACTGTTCTGAGTGAAGCTGATCTTGAGCATTATATCAAAGATGCACAGCATAAAGGGATTGTTTGGACAAAGCAGTCTATGCAACCACAGTAATCTCAACCCCTGCCATCCTTTTCAGGCTCTGATACTTTTCTTATGCAGTGTGTTGCCGGAAATAGATTATTGTTAATCAGCAATTGCGTCCTGAACCCATTTTTCACACCCTGGTCTCTCAAGTCCTCTATTTGTCATAGTAATCTCCTGTCATAAAACACAGCGGTTCTTCCGCTCCGGAAGCGAATATGGGTTTTCTGTCTGGGGTTCTTTGCGCTATCTCTAAAAACACCTGTACTAATGGGAGGGCTTACGGCTATATAGATTCAAATGCAACCAGGATCAAGAACAGGTCATTAAATTTGTATTGTCTCCTTTTCATCCGATATTTAATTTTGGAGCAGCATGTCCAACCCAGTAAAGAAAGAATAAAATGAAACCACGTACATTGCTGTTTTCTGTATTTCTCCTGGTCTTTATAAGTACTTCTGTTTACTCTGATAATTACACCAGCGAACAGATTGAAAATAAATTTTCCTCTTTTAATAAAATGAGAATAACCGGTTATTCTCTTCTGTTTAGCGGAATATTTGTCGATTTTGTAGGGATATACTTTTTTACAGCCGGTCTTAGTAAAATGCTCAAAGATGACCAATACCTGGACGACGATACGGATGAAATTTTCCCCGATGGATATTTTCAGATGGTTACAGGTGAAATCGGTTTGTGTTTCGGTATCCCCATGGCAGTCGCTGGAGCTGTGTTGTCGTCTATCGGCAAACGCAAGGCTGCCGCACACAACAGAAGACTGCAATTAACATTCAGTCCCAGTTCTTTACAACTAACTTTACTTTTTTGATAAATTTTATACGATATTTGTCTGTCCATTATTCTCTCTCTTTTACATACCTCTCCATAAGCTCTATAAGCGGCACATTCGTACTTTTAGAAAGGTTATCAAGCGCATCATACTCCAGTTTTGAAAAAGAATATCCCTTATAGGTACAAACCTTCTCCCCTGTTCTCATCCCCATGAATTCTCTTTCCCTCTTCTCCCTTGCAGCAAGCACACGCTGAACCCGCTGTACCCTCACACCAAGAGTCCTGGTGTGGATAATGATCAGATCGATCAATTTCCGGTAATCTGATTCTGAAGCCATGACAGTGAGCCGGTAAGCGGGTCTCCCCTTTTTCATGAAAACCGGTGTAAAGGAGACATCAAGCGCCCCGCTCTCAAAAAGCCTCCCTGCAACATGTCCCATCACCTCCGCGGAGATATGATCCATGTCCGTCTCGATAAGGTAAACAGAATCGCCTTCAATCTCCTTTTCATCTGACTCATATAGATTTACACGCAGAAGATTCGGATAATTCTCAAATACTTTCGTTCCGCACCCATACCCCGTCTTAAGTAGTTTGCCCTCCTCCATTACAGGCACCTGTTTCCCAAGAGCTGTCAGAAGAGCTGCACCGGTGGGGGTCAGCAGTTCGGTTTCAATATCGAGAGTTTTGAGAGTCAATCCCTGAATCATATGTGAAGTAGCCGGAACCGGTACCGGCATCACTCCGTGAGCCGCCTTAATCGTACCATGCCCATCTGTCAGCACCGAATAGGTAATCTCCTCTATTCCCAGGTATTCAAGCCCCAGACTGACACCCAATATGTCGATTATGGTATCAACAGCCCCTATTTCATGGAAATGTACCCTTTCTTTCGGGATACCATGAACTGCCGCTTCTGCTTCTGCCAGCCTGTCAAGAACAACTTCACATCTTCTGTAAACACTCCCGCTGAAATTTCCCGACTTTATTATCTCCAGAATCTGGTGGAGATGCCTGTATTGACTTGCCTGCTCCCATTTCGGATCAATGAAAGTGCACTGAATCCCGTTACGGGCTGTCTTCTCTGCAGTGATACTGATCTTCTCCACAGGGAGTCTTGCCAGGGAATCGTTCAGATGCTCGAGTGGATATCCCAGATCAATAAGGGAT
>DAOTAZ010000349.1:0-4056 GCA_035382965.1 Chitinispirillaceae bacterium
TCAAACCCGCAGAAACCCTCACTTATGGCATCTTTGTCAACTCCTGCAGCAACAGCCAGGGCAGCGGCAGCACAGGCGTTTTCATAGTTATGCTTTCCCTTTATATGCATCTTGTCAATATCAGGAATTATACCGTTCTCGCCGCGGAACCTGAAACGGATCGTACCGTTTTCATAATAGAAGCAGTCACATCCCGGAACATCACCTCCGAAATAGACCACATTTGTCCTCTCCTGCATCGATGCTGCCCATTCCCTTAAAAGAGGATCATTGGCGTTTAATACAAGGTAATTTTCCCTTGTGAAATTCCTGGCGATCTCTTTCTTGGCATTGTAATAATCTTCTTCGCTGCTGTACCGGTCCAGATGATTCTTCATCAGATTGAGAACTGCAGCACCAAGAGGCCTGAACCCCTCGATATTCTCAAGCTGAAAACTTGACACCTCTGCAGCGACAACAGCGTTCTCCGGAAGCTGTGGTACTTCACTTATCACAGGAATCCCTATATTGCCGGCAACAACTGAGGGCAGTCCCGATGCTTTCAGCGCGGCACCAAGAAGAGACACTGTGGTGCTTTTCCCTGTAGAACCGGTCACCGCAAGAAATGTCGCGGCACTTGCCTGAAATCCCAGTTCCATCTCAGACCAGACCGGAATTCCCATCTCTTTTGCCTTTAAAAGAATCGGCAGGTCTGAACGAACCCCCGGCGAAAGCACTATAAGCTGACTGTCAAGAATTCTCTCTGTGTGTCCGCCCGCTTCGTATTCGACTTTATCGTGTAACTGATCAGTCAGAATCGATTGCAGTTTATTTTCTTCACATGTGTCACTGATAAAAACCTTCGTGCCCTTCTGAGAGAAAAAAGCCGCGGCAGCCAGACCGCTTCTGGCCGCTCCTATTATCGAAACCTTCTCAGGAAAACTGTTTCTGAAATCAAATCTCATATCTAAAACTTTTCGAAAATGGTTTCCAGATGAATTCCGCGGGATCCTTTCAGAAGAACTGTGTCCCCTTTACAGAGCACTCTCCTGGCAATATCCACCGCTGCCCCGGCATTTTCAACTGTAAATATCTTCCCTGACGGTAAACCTTCCTTCTCTGCCGCCCTGCCTACCTCATGGCAGAACTGTCCCACTGCAATCAGCTTTTTCACACCAGTTTTCACTATCTGTTTTCCAAGCTCCCTGTGAAGCTTTACAGAGTATTTCCCGAGCTCAAGCATATCCCCGACAATGGCAACCCTGCTGCCCGGTCTGGATACATCAGCCAGGTATGCCAGCCCGCTGCTCATCGATGACGGATTGGCATTGTAACAGTCAACTATGAATGACACTCCTTTTTTCTTCTCTATCCCGCCCCGCATCGATACCGGCCTCTGATCCGCAAGCGCACTTATTATCAGTTTTTCCGGGATCCCGCAGCGGCGTCCCAGGAAAATCGCTGGAAGCGCGGCGTAAACAAAGTGACGGCCGGGCATCTGAAGACTGTAGCGGCTCCCGTCAACATCAAAACTCAACCCGTCAGGAGTCACCTTCAGGTTTTCAGGACGTACTGAACAGCGGGATGACAAACCGTAAAACTCCGCTGCAAGCCCTCTCTCCCGTACTCCCTTTACCAGACGGGGATCGTCGCCGTTTAAGAGCAGAAAACCTCCGCGGCTCAATCCGTCAGCTATCTCGAATTTCGCTTTACATGTGTTCTCAATCGAACCAAACAGCCCCACATGTCCATATCCGATATTGGTGATAACGCCGATATCCGGTTTTGTGATGAGAGACAACTCGTGAATCTCTCCCACATGGTTGGCACCCATCTCGATGACCCCGGCCCACTCGTTTCCACAAAACTTCAGGATACTCATCGGCACACCGATATGATTGTTCCAGTTTCCAAATGTCTCCCCGACACTCATCCCCTGACGAAGCACCGATGAGATAAAGGTGCGGGTCGTGGTCTTTCCGCTCGAGCCTGTGATACCTATGAAAAGTATCCCCATCTCTTTCCTGTAACGTGAAGCGGCCTTCTGAACCGCCTTGACCGGATCGGAAACAAGAATAAGCTTCTTTTTCTGTGCGGCGCTGAGTGAAAACTCTGCCTTTCTGTCAACTATGGCCGCGGAGGCACCGGCCTTGAACGCTGCCTCCACATACCTGTGCCCGTCATCATTCTCTGTCTTTATAGCCACAAACACATCGCCGGGGCCGATCTTGCGGGAATCATTACAGACCATCCCGGCAGGCATCTTTCTCTGACGCTCCCCGATCTGAGATTTCCCGCCGCACCACTCTATGAGTAAGCCCAGCGTTAGTGTTGTACTGTTCTTATCGTGTCCGCTCAATTTTTATCTCCATGCGCAAGCAGCTCCATTACAACTTCTCTGTCGTCAAAATGGTGCTTTACGCCGTTAATTTCCTGATAATTCTCATGCCCTTTTCCCGCAATAATCACACAATCACCCTCCCTGGCAATGGAGAGCGCCTGCTTTATGGCAGTACGTCTTTCTGTGCAGACCATGTGCGGAAAATCCAGAGGTATACCATCGAGGATCTGATCTATTATCGCCTGAGGTTTCTCTGTGCGGGGATTATCCGATGTCACTATTGCCTCATCACTGTTTTCCGATACTATCCTGCCCATAATCGGACGCTTTGTCCTGTCCCTGTCTCCACCGCATCCAAAAACACAGATCAGTCTACCCTTAGTGAGAGGACGGGCTGCTTTAAGAATATTCTCCAGAGCATCGGGAGTATGAGCATAGTCGATTACTACCGAAAAAGGCACATCCGCGTCTACCCTGTCCATTCTTCCGGGCACTGTCTTCACATTGTCAAACGCACTTCGGATCTGCTCATCAGTAAAACCCATCGCGCGTGCCCCGGCTATCATAGATGTCATGTTGTAAATGTTGAAAAAGCCCTTCAATGCAGAACTGAATGTGACTCTGCTGCCGTTCTCCTCGATATCCACCCTGCAGCCGTTCCAATCACAGTCCCAGGAAACTATTCTGACCCGTGCTTTTTCGTTGCGGCCGTAAGTCACGCAATTGGCACCTGTCAGTTCTTCCGCCAGACGTGCACCCCAGGGATCATCGATATTGATTACAGCCGGTGCTCCGGAAACCATATAGTCTGTAAAAAGGCGCTTTTTTGCCTGATAATAGGATTCCATGTCGTGATGAAAATCGAGGTGATCCTGTGTGAGATTGGTCCACACCGCGGCATTGTAGAGCAGCCCTCCGATCCTGTCAAGGGCAAGAGAGTGCGATGAAACCTCCATAACAAGCCCTGATGGCCTGTGCTCCGATTCCCCGATCCATCTGAGAATATCGAGTGCTTCTGGTGTCGTATGGCTGGCAGGGATCCGTTTTTCCCCAAGATGAAAATCAACTGTGCCGAACATCCATATCTGTTCTGATGGAATTCTCTGGCAGAGAAGCTGTTCGTAAAGATGAGCTGTTGTTGTCTTTCCGTTTGTACCGGTGACCGCAACACAGATCATCCCGGAAAAGTTCACTTTCCACAGAGCCGCTCCAAGTCTGCCAAGTGATGATCTTAAATTGACACTCTTTATACACGGTGCAGCCAGACCCGGATGAAGCTTCTCAGAAATCACTGCGGCAGCACCCCTGGAGAGCGCATCGGCGATAAACAAATCACCGTCAAGACGGGTACCGGGAATGGAAACAAAAAGCGATGCGGGTCCGGCTTTCCTGGAATCATAACAGATATCCAGGATCTCCGGATCGGCCTCCCCCGACCTGTCAATCACCTGCAGTCCGGATCTCTTTAGTAATTCATTTAACCGCATCAGTAAAATCCATCCAGCTCTGTTAATTTCGTACCGGCATCTATCTTATTCATCACTATTAACCTTCAAACGAACAAAACAGCGTACAGACCTCCGCCGATTTGACATGCAGGCCTTGAGCAGGATTCTGCCTGCGAACCGTTCCGGCACCAACAGCAAACGGCTTGAGCCCGCGAAGATTAACCATGTTCACAGCATCACGCAGGTCTTTACCCACGCATGACGGCACCTCTACCTCAACACCCGGCC
>DAOTAZ010000350.1:0-4040 GCA_035382965.1 Chitinispirillaceae bacterium
CCCGTCAAAACCCTGCCTTTTTCTAAATACTCAACCCCGGCTGGATGAATTCAGTCTCAAGTCATTCTGGTTCATGCCGGAAATTAATGAAGTATTTTGCAGGAAATTGATAAGTGAACAACCTCGAAAGATTTAAAAATATCACTCCCGGTGAACTTCCGGATAGAATTGCGGCTTTGGGTGAACCCGCGTTCCGGGCCAGACAGATCTTTAAATGGGTCTACCAGAAGCGGGTGGAGAGTTTTGACGCCATGAACAACATGCCGAAGGTGCTCCGCGAGCGGCTCTCCGGCATTTTTACAATTCAGAAGCTGAAACCGCTTGTAATAAAAGAATCACGGCGTGGAGATGCTGTGAAGTTTGGTTTTTCACTCGTTGAATCACCTCATCTGGCCGAGAGTGTACTGCTCTATGATGACGACAGGAGAACAGCCTGTCTTTCCAGTCAACTGGGGTGTGGTCTGGGATGTGTATTCTGTCAGACAGGAAAGATGGGGTTCATCCGGAATCTCACCCAGGAGGAGATAATAGGGCAGTTGATCGGGATTAACGATTATCTGGCTTCAAAATCAGACAAACCGGTCACCAATATAGTGTTCATGGGCATGGGCGAGGCGCTTTCCAATTTTCAGAATTTCCGTACCAGCCTCGAGATCATAATGCATGAGGACGCTTTCAATATCGGGGGCAGGAGAATAACTGTGTCAACTGCAGGTGTGATCCCGTCAATTGAAAAGCTCATGGGAGAGAATCTGAATGTAGGGCTGGCGATATCACTTAATTCCTTCAATAATGAACAGCGCAGCAGGCTTATGCCCATTAACAGGAAGTATCCGATAGAATCGCTGGTTTCCATTGCCAGGGCATACTACAATAAAACCGGTAGAAGAGTTACTTTTGAATACGTTCTGATTGAAGGAGAAACCGATACTCCGATGGCTGCAGATAGACTTCAGAAGCTTCTTGGGGGATTTCCCTGTAAGATTAACCTGATTCCTTTGAATCCTTCCGGAGATCTTCTTCTTGAGAAAACATCTGAAAAGAGCGTCGAGAGATTTTCGGATGAACTGCACAGGAGAGGGTTATCAGCAACAATCAGAAAGAGCAGGGGAGCTGATATTCAGGGTGCGTGCGGTCAACTGGCTGGAAGATGCCTTGAGGTCAGTTCCGGTCAGGAACAAGAGATTTCCACAGCGCTATGAACTCATACTCGAGGACATCTGCAAATGCGACCCAGTCTCCGATCTGTTGCATGGCCAGAAGAGTCTGCAGAGAGTAAGTTATTTTTGCCAATCCCTCTGATGATACTTTACCGCCGGAGAGTTCTGTCTGCAGCAGGACAAGTGCTCTGTTGAGGTCTGATGCTGCTTTGCCGTAGTCTCCTGTACGGGCGGCAGTGATGACATCATGAAGAATATTCTCTGGTTTCTGTCTGTCTTGTCCCATTATTTGATCCTGTTAATTCCGTTCTATTATTATATAATAAATGCTTGCGTAAAGAAAAGCGACTTATGTCCGGTCTTATACATTTTTAAGTGTTCAAAAAACTATGAGGGGTTTGGGATGGTAATATGGATGGTTTAAACCTGAAAATATTCAAGGCAGGGTCGGGCATGCTTTCGGCGATGCTGGAAAAGCCGGACGGTGCGACAATTCACCTGCACTCTCTTGTCAGACCTGAAGAGGAGTGGAAGTATTTTGATGGCCTTCAGGTCTGGGGTGACAGGCTGGTCCTGCTCGGAACAGGCCTGGGGTATCATCTTTCCGGAATTGTAAAGAAAATTCCCCATGGCTGCAGGGTGATGCTCATCGACTATTACGAAGAACTACTTAATGTCTGTAAAAAAGAGTTTTTTTCGGAAATCCAGACAGTTGAGATTTCATCTGATACTCCTGACAAGGAGCGTCTGATCAGTTCATTTCTGCAGGGTGGACGTTGTCTTCAGTTTATCAGACATCCCGCATCAGTTTACGCCAGGAGAGAATTTTATAACCGGCTTACGAGTCTTTTTTTTCCTCAAGGTGCAGAATCTAAAAGCGGCAGCGTACTTGTACTCCACGGAAAGTTTTTTCTTCAGGAGGAGCTCTGCAGGGCATTGTCATCTATTGGAATGAGAGCGGTTCCCTTTGAATATGAAAAAGCCGGCTCTGCTCTCAGTTATGAATCGAGACTTCAGTACCTGATTCAGTCAGAAAAGCCTGATGTGATTATCTCTGTAAACATGCTGGGTTTTGACGGGAACGGGATGCTTCCTGAGCTTGCTGCCAGGAGTGGAATCCCGGTTGTGGTGTGGTTTGTCGATGATCCTCATCCGATACTGCTCCATCAGCGTCAATTTATAAATAAGAATATGGCTGCGTTCTGCTGGGAACGGGCTTATCTTCCTTTTCTCAAATCATCCGGTTTTGGATCCGTAAAATACCTCCCGCTGGCTGCTGATCCGGAGATGTTTCCATTTACAGAAGGAAAGTCTTCCCTGTGCAGGCTGGGTTTTGTGGGGAGTTCGATGGGAAGGAAATTTCTCTCCGGAATCGCCGGTAAATTTCTGTATAGAGATGATATGGAGCCATTTGTTTACACCTGCGCACAGAAGCTTCTGTGCTCGCCCGCCCGGATCGATTCCATAATGGAATCCGTATGCAGGGAAACCGGCTGTGTTTTGCCTTTTACAGATGAGCGAAATATGGTGTGGCGGCGGTCGTATATTATCCATACCGCGAGTATGATGCGCAGGAAACAGATTGTGGATGCTCTGATCCCTTGTGGCCTGCAGACATTTGGAGATCCTGAGGGATGGAGGGAGCTCTGCGGTGGAGAGCTTATCACAAATCCGGATATAGACTACCGAACAGGTCTGGCCGATATTTACAGACGAATTGATGTGAATGTAAATATTACCAGTTGTCAGATGCCATCAGGAGTGAACCAGCGGGTTTTTGATATACCACTCTGTGGAGGTTTTGTGATAAGTGATCCTCAGGAGGATCTGGGAGAATTGTTTGCAGACGATGAGGTGGTTACCTATTCATCTGTCGAACACTTAAAAGAACTTGTTACCCGCTATACTGCAAATGAGAAAGAGCGGCTTGTGATTTCAGAGCGTGCAATGAAGAGAATTAAGGGTGAGCACACATATTATCACAGGGTAAAAAAAATTCTAAGTGAATTGGGCTGTTAAAAAAAGACTAAAGCCTGATTTGCGTCTTGTCGATATTTGTTAATGAGAACTTCGGAGAGGGGGAAAAAAAGAGACAGGAAAGAAGTTCTTTGATCAGTTCTTTATAGTTTGGCACGGATGCCAAATATTCACCACCGATGATGCCTTTTCACGCAGGGGTGTCATTGTAAAACAAGGAGGTTTCCTATGCGTATCAATCATAACGTCCCAGCAATTATTACCCAGGGTGCCCTTTTCAGAGTAAACCGGGATCTTTCCAAAAGCCTGGAGAAGATGTCTACGGGTCTGCGGATCAATCGCGCTTCTGATGATGCGGCTGGTCTGGGAGTCTCTGAAAATTTGAGGACACAGGTCAGAGGTACTGATCAGGCCATAAGAAATGCCCAGGATGGAATAGCGGCGGTAAGCATCGCTGAAGGAGCGGCAAATGAGATATCCGAGATTCTTCAGCGTATGCGTGAACTGGCGATCCAGTCTGCAAACGATACACTCACTTCAGTTGAACGCGGGTACACTAATGCCGAGTACCGTCAGTTGATTACTGAAATCGACCGCATAGCAGAGGTTACCAACTATAACGGAATGAAGCTGATCTCCTCAACAGGTTCATCATCTAATGAAAGGTTTGGAATTGGTGGAGTAGGAGGTGCGGGTTCCGCGCTGTGGATCGACGCCAATTCATCATATGGTGTGGACAGCATCACTGTTACAATTGACACTCTCACCAGTGCCAAGTTGGGAACAGGAGGAAATACTATTGCATCAACATACCTTACTTCCCAGTCTGTAGCCGCCACAGCGATTTCTGTTCTGGATGTAGCAATAGACAGTGTTAACACCATGCGTTCCAATATGGGTGCC
>DAOTAZ010000351.1:0-4030 GCA_035382965.1 Chitinispirillaceae bacterium
TTTCCGACAGCTTTTACCATGTTGGCATCGGGTGTGCCCGATACTACATTTACACTATCGATGAAATTATCGTAAGTCTGGTAACTCAGGGAGAGTATCTGTGATTGCGGAATAAGATTCAACTGCCTCCTTCCTGTAACAGGAACAGGCGAGCACTGTAAAAAAAGCAGAAATCCTGTGATCGTAATAATTGCCGGTCTTTTCATCATAATCTCCCGTGTAAATAGGTGTGGTATTTGAGTTTTACCCATTTTATGACCTTTTCTAAGCTGTCTTGACAAGGCACCTGAGAACTTCCGCTACACTCCAGGCCTGTGCGATACATCCCCGGGGTGTAAATGGAGGCTCCGCATCAAAGATCTCGCTTATCGATCCCACACATCCTTCATCAAGATGGGATCCGAACCCCTCAAGAAATTTCCGCGCTCTCTCCTTGTCCGATGGGTTTACCTTGAGCCATGCATCGATAAACGGCCCGATCAGCCAGGCCCAGACTGTCCCCTGATGATAAGCGGC
This sequence comes from Chitinispirillaceae bacterium, assembly GCA_035382965.1. Lineage (GTDB taxonomy): Bacteria > Fibrobacterota > Chitinivibrionia > Chitinivibrionales > Chitinispirillaceae > JAAYIG01. The sequence continues at coordinate 517 of DAOTAZ010000351.1, forward strand.
ATCACGTGCCCTCAGATCGCCATAGTAAACGGATTTGTACATGGGATGTCCGGGATCGAGTGTCCGCAGCCCGAATGGAGTAAGGAGTCTTTCCCGGACAATATTGACTATCGCACCCCATCTGTTTTTATCAAGAACAGGATTGTCCAGCGAAACCGCCAGTATCTGGTTTGGCCTGAGTGATGTATCATATCCCTGCTCTCCGTCTACAACATCGTAGAGGTAACCTCCCTCCTTATACCAGAACCGCTCATTGAATGAGCGATATGCCCTCTGTGCAGCCTCGGAGAGAAAAGAAGATTCATGAACTCCACGTTCCCTTCTCACCCACTCCTCAAGCAGCACCAGTGCATTAAACCACAGTGCGTTGATCTCCACTGCTTTTCCACGACGGGGTGTCACTACCCAGTCTCCAACCTTGGCATCCATCCATGTAAGCTGATACCCTTCTTCACCCTGCCTCAGCAGTCCATCTTTTTTATCCACACCAATACCAAAGAGTGTGCCTTCCAGATGGTATTCAACTATGTCAAGGAGAGAATCGAGAAGTTGGAGAAGAGTTTCCCGGTCACTGCTATACTGAAGATAACGATGGAGTGCGTGGAAAAACCATAGAGTCGCATCAGCGGTATTGTACATCCCCTCATGCTGACCCTCTGGAAAAAGGTTTGGAATCAGCCCCTCATAGATGTATTGTCCGAATGTGCGAAGTATCCATCTTGCCTCAGCAAGCCTTCCGGTAACAAGGGTAAGCCCCTCCAGACTGATCATCGTGTCCCGTCCCCAGTCGGTAAACCAGTGGTAACCCGCTATCACCGACCTGGCCTCAGTATCCGATTCCTGCGTGTGTATCGGCTTTGCATCTCTTACCGGGGTAATAATAAACTGATCGGCTGCTATTACAAGCTCTGCTGCAATCTCGTCGCGCGCATCCGGAACTGATGAACTCAACAAATGAGAAATCCGGGCCTTATGGGCTTTGAGAGCTTCTTCGGGACTCAGAGAAAGAACGGTTTCCCAAGGTTCGGATGATGCCACAAGGGTGACATTCGCTCCGGGATAAATCTTTGCGGTGATAATCCCCGGAGACCAGAGCTGCCCTATGAAATCATAACCCCTCTGTGCTTCCTCGGAATGGTGAATCTTGCTTTCTGTTCCTCCATCAAGAGTAAACCTGCTGTCATTACCGATTACAAAAAGCCTCAGAACCGGTGAACTGTTCTCACCAGTTATCTCATAGCGGTTGCCTCTGGCGATAAATGAGTAGCTTTTGTAAATGCTTTCTCCCAGTGGTGAATCATGGGAGCGGAACTGAAGAAAAGGACGGAGTTCAATTGAACAGGAACCACCGGAGGAAAGAAGGGAAAATGTGATATGGATTGTGTTCTGACGATAGGGCATCAGAAGACGTTTTTCAAGAACATTTCCATCAAAATTGTATCTCCAGACCGGTATTCCGCTTTCCAGGCGGAACTCTTTAAGGCATGACAAACCATAGAGCGCAATTCCAGATGTAAAGGTGTGTTCCGCTCCCGGACAAAACCTCTTTCCATTATTGGTAACAATGCATTCTGAAAGGCTGTTCAGTATCACAACCCTGCCAAGCGGAGGAGGAAGTGCGGCGACGAGCAGGGCGTGGTAGCGACGGGTGAGAGCTCCGGCTACTGTTCCCGATGCATATCCTCCCAAACCGTTTGTAAGAAGCCACTCTTTGCTTAAGAGAAGGCTGTGATCAGCATGCTCTTTCTCAGTGAAGGTGATCCTGCGGACCGGTTCCAGTTATCTCTCCTTTTTCCGGATTACTGACCTTTTCCGTTTAAAACGGGCTATCTCTCTTGCAATTCCGGGAAAGAGAAGTGCAGCCCTGCCGGAGAGAGCTGAAAAGAAGCTCATGTGAATCTCCGGCGTTTCCCGGCGCACCCCTTCGACTATCCTCTCAGCCACATATTCCGCACTGCGCCCGGGCCTGTACCCGAAAATGATTGTCCCCGATACCTTCCTTGTACCGAGACAGTGTGAGGAAAAATTGGTAGATGTCAATCCTGGACGGGCAATAAGGATGCGGATATTGTCATTGGCGAGTTCCAGACGGGCTGCCTCTGACAGTGCCTCAAGCGCCATCTTGGTCGCCCTGTAACCGCCTCCACCTGCGGATGAAAAACGGGTAACCATCGATGACACATTCACTATAATTCCCCCTCTTCGCTGGCGCATGATCGAAGCTGCTTCTCTCATTGCACAAAGGGGGCCCTCTATATTGGTTGCCCAGACATCTCTGAAATCATCTGTTCTTATCTCTGATATTTCGGAAACCAGACCCACCCCGGCATTATTGACAAGAACATCAAGCCTCCCGAAATTCGCCACCGCCGATGCTATTGCTTTCTTTATATCTTCTACTTTGCGCACATCACCTGGAACAGGAACAGCCCTGTCAATTCCGATCTCCTCAGCCAGCTTGCGCAACGGAGCTTCTGAACGGGCAAACAGGACCAGCAGTGCTCCTCTTTTTGCAAAAGCCCTGCTGAGGGCCTTTCCAATGCCATCGGAAGCACCGGTGATTATTACGCTTTTCCCGAAGAGGTACATGGAAGACGGAAAAGGCAAATACAGTGCCAAATTTGAATAAAGATATAAAGGAAATGGTAGGGGCCGTGTCCCTGGCCCCTAAAACCCCCGCTGAAGGTGACGAATCATTATTCATGCCGGAAGACCGGCATGGGCAGGACCTTCTACATGACAGATGTTTATAACAAGCAACACTTTTCTTCCCATGTCATTGCTGTGAAACCAGGAATCCAGAAATCGCCTTAATCAATTTAATCACATCTAAAGAAAATATGGAGTGTTAAAGGAATAAATACCTGCTTAATCTGAGAAGTCCCGTAGTACGCGTGCGGCAGGCCGGCAGCCGCCTAAATTCTTATTCCTATCTGAGACAATCACAGTCTTCTCCCGCATTATCTCTTTCTGTACTGCTTTGATCAGTTGACCGGACGTTACTAATTTTGCACTAATTTTTTATGAAGAGAAGAGATCTTTTCTTTAGGCAAACCGGTATAGAGAGTTATTTTTTCAGTAGATTCACCATTTTTCAGCATGTTTAGGGCAACATGTTCGAGTCCTTTTTCGGTGCCTTGTTTAAACCCTTGTTCAATCCCCCGTTCAATTCCTTGTTTCATCCCCTGTTTAATTCCCTTTTCAACCCCTTGTTTCATTCCCTTTTCGATCCCTTCCTTCTTTATACCTTCCTGTTTAAAATATTCCTTAATTGATGACATCCTGTCCTCTCCAGTTATTATTGCTGTTTTAATCCTGTTTAAGACCTTTTCTCTTAAATCTGATGGGGCTGCAGAATCGATATAAAGAGATAACTCATCGATATATTCCGCGATATCCACTTCATTTATCATCTCCTTTAAAATTACGAGAAACAGATCAATCTTCTTTATTATCGATCTGGAAATGCCCCGAAAAAATGGACACGTGGCTAAGCAATTTTCTTCCGTTTGAC
>DAOTAZ010000352.1:0-4019 GCA_035382965.1 Chitinispirillaceae bacterium
CACCAGCCACAGCTATAGGATCACCCACCCTGACACTCGACCCCTCAGGAGCCACTATCTTAAGCAGCACACCCTCGGTAGTCGATTCATAATCCATGGTGGCCTTGTCTGTCTCTACCTCACAAAGCAAATCACCGACACCGAACTCCTCCCCCTCCTTTTTATGCCAGGAAGTGATTGTACCAGTCTCCATAGTAGGAGAAAGCGCCAGCATCACAAGTGTCTCAGCCATATCTTCACTCCTTCAGCTACGATAAGTAACCCTCTTTACCGCTTCCAGGATTTTATCCACCGATGGCAGGGCGGCAAGCTCCAACCGATGATTATAAGGAAGAGGAACATCTTCCTGGGAAACAAGCTCAACCGGCGCATCAAGGAAATCAAAACAGTTATAATTTACAAGCCAGGATATATGCGACCCCACAGATGCATAAGGCCAGGCCTCATCAACCACCACACACCGGTTGGTCTTCTCCACCGATCTGTATATCAGTTCCCCATCGAGCGGCCTGAGTGTGCGTAAGTCAATCACCTCCGCATCCACTCCCTCCTTCTCCAGCCTCTCTGCCGCTTCCAGCAGCAGATAAATCGGCTTTGAAAACCCTATCAGCGTTACATCACTGCCCTCCCGTCTCACTGCCCCCTTTCCCAAAGGAATCAGATACTCCTCCTCAGGCACCTCCCCCCGAAGAGAATACATAAGCTCAGATTCCAGAAAAACAACAGGATTGTTGTCCCTTATCGATGTCTTCAAAAGACCCAGAAAATCGGCAGGTGTGGATGGTGCCACGACTTTAAGACCCGGACAATGAGAATAGATCGATTGCAGCCCCTGTGAATGCTGCGCGCTTAGATACTCAGCCGGACCATTGGGCCCCCGGAAAACTACCGGCACATTTATCTGCCCTCCAGACATGTAAAGCATCTTGGATGCATTGTTGTAGGTCTGATCTAACGCCTGAAGGGAAAAATTGAGGGTCATCCATTCCACCACCGGGCAAAGTCCGGCCATAGCTGCCCCTATACCCACTCCTGTGAATCCCTCTTCAGAAATCGGAGTATCGATCACCCGGAATGGCCCGTACTTCTCCAGTAAACCCTGGCTTACCTTGTAGGCGCCATGATACTGCGCCACCTCCTCACCAATAAGCACCACATTCTCATCCCTGGCCATCTCCTCATCCAGGGCACGTCTCAGCGCCTCCCGAACACTCATTATCATAAGTATCGTCCTTCAGGTTTTGTAAACATCCTCATAGAGCGACTCCAGTGAGGGATCAGGGGCCCTTTCTGCATAAAGTGCCGCCTCCTCACTTTTCCTCCTGGCAACCGAGTCCATCTGAAGAAATTTTTCTTCTGTTAAGACCCCCTCGTTGAGAAGCTTTATCTTTAAAAGCAGCACAGGGTCCTGCTGACGATATGCCTCCAGTTCCTCCCTGGTACGGTACTTCGCCGGATCACTCATCGAATGACCCTTGTAGCGATAAGTCTTTATCTCCAGAAACCCGGGTCTCTTAACCTCCCTTATCTGCTCCACCTGCTCCTTTACAGCCTGATACACCTCCAGCACATCCATCCCGTTTACCTGCTTTCCCTTTATATCATAGGACTGCCCCAGTATCGTGAAATCAGTCACCGCGCTGACCCTGCGGAAATCAGTACCCATCCCGTACTGGTTGTTTTCGCAGATGTATAGAACCGGAAGCCCCCAGATCTGAGCCATGTTCAGACTCTCGTGAAAAGAGCCCTGATGAATCGCGCCGTCGCCAAAGAAACAGAGCACAACCCCCTTCTCATTTTTATTCCTGATCTTTAACCCCACTCCGGTGGCCAGAGGTATATGCGCCCCCACTATCCCGTTTCCACCCAGAAAATTTTTCTTTACATCAAAGAAATGCATGGATCCACCCTTACCCCTGGAGCATCCTGTCTCCTTCCCGTAAAGCTCCGCCATCAATACCCCGGGTTTCATCCCCAGCGCCAGGGCGATACCATGATCACGATACGCTGTAAGCACATAATCGACAGACTGATCGATGGCTGCAACAGCACCAACCCCTGTGGCCTCCTGACCAATATATAGGTGCAGAAATCCTCCGATCTTCCGCAGTCCATAAGCCTGAGACGCTTTCTCCTCAAAACGGCGTATCAGAAGCATCTTCTCTAATAAAGACAAGAGAAACTCTCCGGTAAATTGCTCTCTCAATGCTTTCTCCATCTTGATCATCTCTCCGCTTTAAAGCCTACAACCTCTTTTAAACCATCCATGGGGGTGTATAATACCGCTTTCTCGATAATAAACTCCAGAACAACCAGTTCACTCTCCGGCTGATCGATTTTCCAGAACTGGTGCAGATGCCCCCCGATACACTCAAGAACCTCTGAACGTATGGAGGGATTGTAGAGGAGATTTATTTTACCGCTCACATGAATAATCTTATCCAGGGTTCTACTCTGAAAAAGCATCTCAGATGAGGGATTTACACTGAGATGCTCAACTTTGGAAGATCCCGACCAGCTAACCATGAAGATCGCTCCGGTTCTCTCCCTGAGACAGCCAGGAGAAACCCACCTTGCATGAGGAACACAATCCTTATCCACTGTCACCAGCACCGCAGCCCTGGTATCATCGATTACACTTTCAATTAAATCGAATATCTGCTCCCTCTTCATCTTTCCTCCGGGTTGGTTTTAAGGAGAAAGACGCAAAACTGATGCCAAGGGGGGAAAGGAGAGAAGATATGCTTGAGAGTACAAAAAAAGCCCCTCTTCAAAGAAGAGGAGCTTTTTCCAATATAGAATTGTTAAAAAAGATTATTCGGGTTTTATCGCTTCTGCAGGACAAGCCTCAGCACATGAACCGCAGTCGGTGCACTTCTCAGCATCGATAACGTAAATGGGATCACCCTCACTGATCGCATCAACCGGACACTCCGGAATACAGGTACCGCAAGCAAGACAAGCATCACTGATTTTATGGGCCATCAATTCCTCCTTTTTAAGTTTACCATCAAAAAGATCAATAAATATAATTTCGTTTCAGAATGGAAAAAAGTAATCCCGGTTACTCCCTGCTCTTTATCACAGCATCCCTGACACTGCTCTCAGTAAGAAAATTGTAAACCGTATAGATCATGGTATTACTGAAACACTCCCACACCCCGTCAGAACCCTGCGGACGAAGGTATAATTCAGAGCTTCCCCTTGTGTTTCCCTCCCAGATAAGCATCCCGGAACTGTTACGAATACTGACCCTAAGGTCTATCTCGCTTCTCTGGTTCATCTCTTCACTTATAAAAAACCTGGTGACCTCGCATTCAATGATCAGATCCCCCTCCTTTGAACTCTCAATCCCCAGATAGTCAAGTGCAGAGAGCATCCCGGAACGGCACCACCTGGCGATATCCTGCGTAGTTGTCAAAGGCACCAGCTCCCCTCCGGCTATCCTGTCAGGATCAACGCTGCCTATTAGAGACTTGTTCTCCCTGCTGTCAGTGAAAGGAGGGATAACAATCTTTAAACCACTGTAGATCTGAAGCGGTTCAGTATCAAAATCACTTTTCAAAAGATTCGGTTTCCACTTTACCGGTCCATCTCCCCCCTTCCTGGGAGCTGAACCACAAAAAAAGAAAAGTAACAGGCAGAAAAAAACCAACAGATTACGCATACTTCCGCTCCATTGACAATCACATTTCACACTCTGAACAGTTTATTATCAATATACAATTCCATTCATGTCAAAAAATCAAATTACTGCCTGAAAGCCGCTTTTTTTGTTGGCACAAAACTTGGAGTTTTAAGATAACAGAGAAGAAAAAACTGCTTTCCCTTGAGTAAGGAGCAGACAATGAGAAAAAATGGAGCATCAGAAAGAGTCGGACGGGGTAAAGGACTGGAAATCTCACGCGCTGACAACCACATTCCCTTCATGGCAGGACGGCCCCGGAGAGATGCAGCTATAGGCAAAGATGACCTCATGAATCTGCAGATAGCAATATACACCTGCAAATCACTGGAGG
>DAOTAZ010000353.1:0-2073 GCA_035382965.1 Chitinispirillaceae bacterium
GATGACATCAAAAAAACTAAAAAAAGTCTTGATTTTTAACTTAGGAACTCTGAGGAGTAATAGTGATTTAAGCGATTAAATCAATAATTCACCCCGGAGATGAATTACGGAAAAACCGCTGGGCAAACCCTCCTCTTACCTATATATATATGCATCTTCTCTCGCGGAACCCGGATTATGGGTTAGGCTATCCCCAAAAGAGTAAAAAAGTAGTCCGTCCCTTACCGACACTTTCCATTTTTCCGCCCCGAACCCGGAATTATTCCCCCTCCTGGAGATCTGAATACCTTATACCCTACGGCTCCCATAAAAGTAAAAACATAGTCCGTCCCCTGGCAGGACAAAAAAGTAAAAAAACAGTCCGTCCCTTTTTGCCCAAATTCACAAAAAACCTTGACATTCTCCCCATAATAAAGTATTCTAATGGGTAATTGTAGGTAATAGTGGGTAATTGTGGGGGAAATTATGGGACAGTTCCACGGAAGGTTTGACTACTCCATCGACAATAAGGGGAGAGTCAACATTCCAGCGAAGTTCCGCAAATCGATGAGTCCGCAGGCCAACGAGACTTTTATTATTTGTCGTGCGCCCAATAACTGCCTGCGCGCATACCCCCGTGATCTGTGGGATGTCTACGAGGCAGAGCTTGCCTCCAGACCCGAAACACCCGAAACACTGAGACATAAAAGACTCCTCTACAATACACTATCCGAATCAACACTTGACGCTCAGGGAAGGATCACCCTGAGCCCTGCGCAAATGTCAATAGCTGGAATCACCAAGGATGTCTCTCTTGTGGGTCATGCCAATTACCTGGAGATCTGGGACACTGCCCGCTACGATGAGTACCTGGGTGCCGATGATGATTTCGACACAGTCTTCTTCCAGTCAGTCGAAAGCAGGTTACCGGCAAAATGAACAGAGAATTCTATCACGAACCTGTTCTGAGGGATGAAGTTACGGGGCTGCTTGTAACCAGAAAAGACGGCGTTTATGTGGATTGCACCATGGGCGGCGGAGGACACTTCAGGGCTCTGGCTGAGAAACTGGATTCCAATGCGACTCTTATCGGTATCGACCGCGACATAGATGCCGTAAACTGGAACAAGTCTCATGCTGTAAAGAGTGATGCCGCTCAGATTATCGAACAGGAGCGGTTCTCTCAATTCAACAAGGTGCTTGACAAGCATGACATTGGTGCTGTGGATGGATTCCTGCTCGACCTCGGGCTCTCATCTTTTCAGATCGACAGCACCGAGCGCGGTTTCAGCTATATGCGCGACAGTGAACTTGACATGAGAATGAGTGCCGATGATGAAACCACCGCTGCCTCTCTTCTGGAAAGAATGAGTGAGGAGGAGCTTTCGGATATCCTTTCCCGCTATGGTGAGATAAGAAATCCCTCACGCATGGCCAGGGCTATCAAGTCCTGCCCGGAGCTCAAGACATCAAGCGATCTCCGTGAGTGTCTCAGCAGAGAGTACGGGCATCTCGATGTAAAGATAATCGCCAGGGTGTTTCAATCCCTGCGCATAGCTGTAAATGATGAGCTGGGTGAACTGAGGAGATTTCTGGACAAGGTGGCAGGTTTTCTCAGGGCCGGAGGACGGCTGGCTGTGATAGCATACCATTCACTTGAGGACCGGATGGTCAAGGAGTTTATGAGAGAGCAGGAGCAGAGCTGCATTTGTCCGCCGGGTTTACCGGTGTGCAAATGTAATAAACCTGTACTGCTTAAGCGGATAACTAAAGGCGCTGTCAAACCCTCCGAGGAGGAGATCAGGAGAAATCCGCGCTCCCGCAGCGCCCGTCTGAGAGTCGCGGAAAGAACGGCGGTCGCATTATGAATAAGCGAAAAGAGGACTCTATGCTCAAACCAATTATCCGTTTCCGTTCAATGCTTCTCTGGGTAGCGATGCTCTCCATTATGATCTCCGGACCGCTCCTGGCAGTCTGGAAACAGGTGTTTATCAACAACGCATCGATCCGGATGAGCGCTATGGCTGATTCCCTGGTTGTGCTGAAAAAAGAGGAAGCTACATTGCGTCTTATGGTTCAAAGGTATTCTTCTAC
>DAOTAZ010000353.1:2083-4002 GCA_035382965.1 Chitinispirillaceae bacterium
AATCGAACAGTTCGCAAGAGAGGCTCTTAATCTTGAATATCCGGTATCAAAGCAGATTGTGATTGTAGGCACTCATGATAAATCAAGGAACTCGAAAATTCTCTACAGTCCAAAGGAGCTTCTGGTGTTTCTGAGACGGGCTTTTTACGGAGATAAGGGCTGATGAATCAGTTCAGGCTGCGTTTGTACTTCATTTCCATACTTCTCTCTCTGGGTGGAGTACTTATCATCGCACGCCTTTTTTCGATTCAGGTTCTTGATAGTAAAAGATACGCAGAGAGGAGTCGTGACCAGACCCAGCATCGTCATATCCTCACAGCTCAGAGGGGATCGATTCTTGACAGGAAAGGCGTAGTGCTTGCATCCAGTATCGAACATTCCATCTCTGTCAAACCCGAAGTCCTTGGCGTGAATGCCTCAGGGCAGCGACAGACACAGCTAAAAAGAGTGTACCCCCTGGGTGATATCGCCGGACCTCTTCTGGGTTATGTCGGCACTGACGGATACGGGCTTGGCGGGGTTGAATTTGCCTTTGATAATTTCCTTCGGGGCGAGGATGGATGGACAATACTGCAGAAGGATGGCAGGAACAAGAAGTACCGCAAAATCGGACTCCCGTCCAAGGAACCGCGCAACGGTTACAACCTGGTACTGTCAATTGACAGCGATATACAGAAGATAGTTCAGACTGTTCTTCGTCAGACCGTAAGCAACCTGAATGCTAAATCAGGTGTCTGCATTGTCATGGATCCGCACAGCGGCAGAGTCCTGGCGATGGCAAACGAGCCTTCATTCAATCCCAATGTGCCGCTGCACTACTCTCTCGCACAGCGTCAGAACAGATGTATCAGCGCCAACTATGAGCCGGGTTCCACATTCAAGCTGATCACCGCTGCTGCCGCTCTTCAGGAAAACATAAAGAAAGAAAGCGACCTTATCTTCGGTAATAATGGCGTGTTTCAGGTTTACGATCAGGTAATAAGGGATCATGTTCCATACGGTTACCTTACTTTCACCGATGCGCTCGCGAAATCGAGCAATGTCTGTTTTGCAAAGATCGCCAATGATGTGGGCAATGAGACTCTTTACAGGTACACCAGGGATTTCGGATTCGGGACAAAGACCCGAATAGATCTTCCCGGTGAGGAGAGCGGCATTGTTCATCCTGTGCGGTCCTGGTCAGGACGTACCAGGGTCACGATGGCTATCGGGCAGGAGATTATGGTGACTTTTCAGCAGATGGTACTTCCTTTCGCTGCTGTGGCAAACGGAGGAATTCTTGTAACCCCCAGAATTTACGAAAGAATAGAGAGCAGAAACGGGGAGATTATTGACAGCTCGGAATACAAGCCTGTACGGCGTATTCTCTCCGAGGATGTGGCATCGAGACTCAGAGTCATGCTTAGAAAAGTTGTTGACGAGGGGACAGGAAAGAACGCCGCCATTGAAGGGGTTTCGGTTGCCGGCAAAACAGGAACCGCGCAGAAACCGGATTCCGGCACCTATTCCCAGACCCGTTCATGGTCTTCGTTTATCGGGTTTGTTCCTGCGGAGAACCCGGTTCTTCTCTGCGGTGTGATGATCGATGAGCCGGCCAGAGGAGAGATGGGCGGGGTGGCTGCAGCGCCTGCATTCCGCAAGATGATGTCCCAGATCATAAGTCATCCTGAGCTTGAGTTTGCACAGAAGATTCTCAGGAAAAACAAGGCAGAGCCGGAGCAGAAGAAGCAGGACAAAAAGGAAACGGTTGTTCCTTTTCTCTGTGGTCTTGACAGGAAGAGAGCCGAACAGTTGGCCGATTCAGCGGGGATACGCTGCAGGTTAAGCGGCAATGGCTCCAAAGTCACCTACCAGATCCCGTCACCAGGAACAGTGCTCAGGAGCGGATCTGAGGTGGTACTCTATTTTGATCTTCCTGA
>DAOTAZ010000354.1:0-3997 GCA_035382965.1 Chitinispirillaceae bacterium
GACCGATCCGGATAATCCCGACGTTCCAGTAAACAACTGGGATCCCAAAAGCTGTGAGATCGCTGAATATACTGTAGATAATGTTCTGGTTGAGGAGTGGGACGGATACACATGGCGACGCGTTTTCGGCAATGGACCGCTTCCGGGCAGGGATGCTATCAATGTAATTATCCGTGATACAATTCCAGCGGGACTTACTTTTGTCGAATTTACCAGTGAACCACCTCTGGGAGTCACTCCAAAGATTGACGGGAATGTAATCACCTGGATTGTCCCTAAACTCCAGATCAAAGAAAAGGGGACAATAAGTTACAAAGTCAAAGCTGCCGGTGTCTGTCCCATACAGGACAAAAATATCATGACCAGAGCCTGGATTCAGGCTGACAAGGAATCTCCTGTGTCAGACAGTGTGGCAGTGCTTGTCACCTGTGATGAAGTTCCGCCTCCGCCTCCTCCACCCACCACCATGTACAAAGTGGCAGATAAAAGTTCCTATATGGAGGGCGATACTGTTATCTACACCATCGCGTATAAACAGACTCATGGAAGTGTTGTAACCGATATTTCCAATCAGGCAGACTGGATTGACAGGACAGGTAATGGAAAGATGAGTATCGGGGCAGACGGGACTATCAGTTACAATAAACAGAATGCCCGGATGGTTCACAAGTATTCTTATGGGGTCAATGGGAGTATCGGCGGGACAATTAAGCCTGCCACCTACAGTGAATTTTCCCTTGTATTGCGTGACAACGGCAGCGATTTTGTCGAGGTCCGCATGAAACACGAATGGGGAGAGATGTTGATCTCGTTTTATAACAACGGTACCCGGGTTGGAGATCAGCAGACGTTCACATACAAGGATTTTCCCAATGAGTTTAATTTCAAGATACTTCTTTCTGCAGATACGATCAGTTTCTGGGCCGGGGATACCTCAGCCCTGCTTCCCAATGTCCGTCAGAGCGGAATTGCAGTGAGAGTCGGACATGCCGGGGTAAAATCCGGCAATGATGCAGGTGCCACAATTACCGGTTTTAATACTAATCTCGATGCTGGTTTTAATGTGTCAATCAGCGATGCTGTTCCGGGCGGCCTGACATTTATAAATGCCGGAGGGATGATAAATACGGGAAGTCATGCCGGGACGCAAATTCCGGTTAGTTACAATGATGGAGTGCTGAAATGGCAGGTGGTTTCCGGAGATACATGCCTTGGAGCAAACGATTCGGTAACGGTCTGGTTCAGGGCTTTGTGCACTGAATGCAGAAGAGACACTATTATAAATACTGCTTATACCACCCTGCTGGGTTACCCTGATGATAAAATTGCTGCGCAGGTCCGGACACCATGTATTGAAGAACCTGATGATCCTGATCATGTGGATATTGTGCTTGACACCACAAAAATCAATCTGAGAGGTGATCATCTGGAAAGCACTGTGACAATGGATGCCGGGACCAGAAGTATCCAGTTGTATGCGGTTGTCAGGGATGCGGACGGCAACTATATCGAGAAGGCATCGCTTGCTGTCTGGGAGAGCCGCAACGAAGGTATTGTTACCGTGTCCGATGTACCGGGAGTCTCATTTTCGACATTTGTGAACAAGACAGGAAGCGGTTCCGTGGTTGTAGTAGTCAGCCAGCAGGGGCTGAAACCGGATTCGATCACTGTCATCGCGGAGGCAGCACCACCCTGGCCGGTTATCTCTTCCGCTGTGATGCAGGATACTGATGGTGATCTTGTTCCGGACAGAATCTTCATTACCTTAAACGATACTTTTCATATAAATCAAAAGCTTGACAATGTACTGATTGACTACAGGGGAAATGTATACAATATCCCTGCAGCCAATACTGATCTTCAGGACGTGAATCTTACAGTTCCATTTACATCTCAGTCCGGAACAGATCCTGTGCCCACAGGCATGGTGACCATAATCCTGACTGCTGAGGGCAGTTCCAGGCAGTCCTCTAAAACATTTACCGATGGAGTGGGACCGGCATTAAGTAATGCTTTCCTTTCCGAAAATCTCTCTGGAGATACCGATACCCTTTCAATCGCTTTTTCAGAGCAGATCAGCATGACAAATCTAGTCGGGCCGAACCTTCAACTGATAAAAAGCTCCACAGGAGAGAGGGTTACTCTTACTGTGCTTTCAATAATATCTGGTGGAGGCAGCCAGAACACACTGGTGGCAGTGCAGAGCGCTTCCAGTATTCGACCTGCCGAAGGGGATTCTCTGAGGCTTGTTCCAGGAGAGCAGGGAGGGAGTGTAACCGATTTGGCCGGCAACAAACCTCATCTGCTCAACCGTCCTGTTGTTATCAGAGGTAAACCGGCTCCTTTGACAGGTGGATGGTATGTGGATGAAACCGGAGATGGAGTGGTGGATGCAGTGTATCTGCGCTTCCACAGGTCAGTTGATATAAATGACATGCTGTTTTCACTTTCCTGGGGCGGATCGCAGCGTCTCAACAGTATTACCTCTGAATACTTCACATACAGCGGAAGCACCAGCGTAGTGAAAGTGGCTTTACCGGACAGCTTTAAAGTTGGAACAGGTATCAAGACATCAGGAGCCATGTTCGTACTGGTGGAGTCAGTTGCTTTTCCGGAACTCTGGCGCAGTATCGAAGCTGCTGACAGCGCTGCACCTGTGATCGAGAAGGCTGCTATCTTTACTGGAAGTGCAATTGATGAGAACACAGTGGCACCTGACACACTTGAGGTGTATTTCACTGAAAAAGTGGCCATCACTCCGCTGAAAAATCCATTTCAACTGCTTCAGCCTCCATCAACCGAGTACTCCCTTTCTGAACTCAACCAGATATCGTTGAATCAGAATGTTGCCAGATTTACTTTCCGTACTCCTTCCGGGACAGTCAATCCGAAAAACGGAGACAGCATAAGAATCAATCCGGAATCGACAGTATCTGATACATCGGGTTCATTTCAGAACAATCCATCCAACCGTTATGTAAAACTGGAGATGAACAGGCGCAGTGTACCCTGGGTCGTACAGGCTGGTCCCAATCCCTTCAATCCTACTTTGGGCCAGGCAATTACTATCAGAGTCGGGGCATCACTGCAGTCTCCCATACGACCTGAGATCACTGACATCTCAATAAAGATGTTTGATGCTGTTGGTAATCAGATTCTGCCTGATGTCCGCTTGTCGGAAACCAGAAACGGGTTTGAGTTCAGGTGGAATGGAAGAAACAAAAATAACCGGATTGTAGCAACTGGTGTCTATCTCTGTGTAATTAAGTTCCATGATGGCACAGGGACACAGATACAGAAGGTGATGGTTGCTGTAGACAGGTAGGTTTCCCGGGGCTTACATTATGCTCTTCAAAGGCCCCGGATGTTTGTTTCGGGCGGTATGATGCCCTGGGAGAAAGTGCTCTTAACAAACACACCCTCACCCTGTCCGTAGTTCATGTGAAAGCTGGAATCCAGCCCTGAAAAACTTCACTGATGATTTCTGGTAGGGAAATCGATATTGATACCCAGGGAAATGCGGGTTGATAAATACCGATTAAAAATATCATTTCTTAGTCAGGATAATCACGGTAAAGGGTACAGGCTTTACAATTATGATTCAGATCTGTACCTGAGTTATCTGCACTTTATCTTCTGATTATTACAAATTTCTGATCCGGCCGCTGGTTCTCGTAGCAGAGCCTTATCCACGCAGGACTTCTGGCTCTGTTTGAGATGCGGATCTCATCGAGTTTTCCCCTGAAATACCTGTCATCGATATCCGATCTCCTTCCAAGCATCACGTTGTGGGAATAGTCTGCTTTGATTGAATCTGCCTTGATGACAGTTACAGAATCGGCCAGAGTGCCATTTACGTACAGATAATAGGCGTTTCCGGAGCTGACTGCTGCCAGGAAATGCCATGATCCGGACTCGGCAGGAGCATCGGTACAGACCCATCCCTCCATCGATTTGTACACATAAAAATTCCAGAGGTAGTATCTGTTTATCTGGA
>DAOTAZ010000355.1:0-3978 GCA_035382965.1 Chitinispirillaceae bacterium
AGTATATAATCAAGGTATTGTCTGTGATTTTCTACTCCAAGTGCACGCATGCGCTTACCTGTTCTTGCAGCAACAAGAGCCTCCTTGCCCTCATGCAGGGTAATGCCGCTTTTTTCATAAACTACGCGCCGGAATTCATCGAATGTTTTTTTATCCATTTACTCTAAAGAATATTTAACCTTTTTATATTATCCTGAATTTAAGAAATACACTTATAAGTCTCCCGCTTTTTTCCGGAACATTCATGTGTTTTCCTGGCCTGTTTAAAACTCCTTCAGTTCGTCCTCATTCAATGGAATTATCTCTTCCGGGTGAACCGCTTTACTGCTTCCCCGTGGAGACATTCTGGATATCAGTGGTTGAGCTTTGCTTTCCGGCAAAGCGGCGACATATTGCTGAGAAATAAGCCTGGTCTTTGTGTTCCGGATTCTGTTTTCAGAGTCAGATGTTTTAAACGCACCGATCATGGTAGCCAGTTCTTCTGCCTGATTACTGAGCTCTTCAGCGGCACTGGCTGACTCTTCGGAATTGGATGCGTTGGCCTGGGTGACCCTATTCATCTGTGCTACAGCAGTATTGATCTGCTCAATGCCCTGAGACTGTTCGTTGCTGGCTGCTGCAATCTCGGCGATCAGATCATTTACTTTACCTGTACGATCAACTATCTGATTGAGAATCTCCGCCACATCCTCGGTTATCTTCACACCACCCTCGGCATTCTTTACTGATTCCTCTATCATGTTGGCAGTATTCTTTGCCGCCTCGGCACTTCTCATCGCCAGATTTCTGACCTCTTCTGCCACAACGGCAAAACCTTTACCTGCTTCACCCGCCCGTGCAGCTTCAACGGCCGCATTGAGAGCCAGAAGGTTTGTCTGAAAAGCGATTTCATCAATTGTCTTGATGATTTTTGCTGTGTTGTCAGATGATACCTTGATTTTTTCGATGGCATCTGACATTCGCGCCATTGCTTCATTGCCTTCGTTAGCAGACTGTTTTGCTTCACCTGCAAGATTCCTTGCCTGAGTGGCGTTCTCAGCATTTTGCTTTGTCATGGAGGACATTTCTTCGAGTGAAGAAGAAATCTCCTCCAGGGAGCTGGCCTGCTCGTTAGCGCCTTCTGCGAGACTCTGAGATCCGCTTGAGATCTGACCGCTTGCAGCCGTGACCTGCTCCACTGCTTCAGCAACCTGGTTTAAAGCCAGTTCGAGGTTTTCTATTACGGTGTTGATGTTGCTTTTCATCTTTTCAAAATCACCGCTGTAAGTCTTATGCAGCCGTTTTGAAAGATCTTTATTGGCTGCAGCCTGCAGCACTACACCACCGTCTTCTATGATAAGACTTCTCAGGGTTTCAACTGTCTGTTTCAATGCCGGAGAGATTTCATCCTTGTCATCTTTGGGGACTATATTGAGATTCAGGTCTCCATCGGCAATCTTTTTCATGCTGCCGATGACAGTGTTCTGAAGATCATTTGCGAATGCATCCAAAGTGTCTGCCATTATGCCTATCTCATCCCCGCGATCGATCTTCAGCCTCATATCCAGGTGTCCTTTTCCCATCTCCTGAATCATTGTGACAGTGCGGGAAAGAGGTTTTGTAATGGACTTTGTAAAGGTCAGGCCTATTGTAATTGCCAGGATAAGGCTCAGAAGACTGAAAATAAACATGAACACTCTGGCTTTATATGCGGTACTCTTAGCCATATCTGAATTCAAATCAACCAGTTTGCTGAGTACGTCGTATGCAGCATAGAAACCTTTACGCGTCTGAAGACTTCTAAGATCCATTTCCTTATCGTAGAAATCTGTAAGAGAATCATTTTTATTGTTCATTGCAGATTCTTTAGCTTTCGCAGCAATCATGAAATCTGAATGCAGTGCCTTCCACTCTTCCCATTTATGCTTGAAATTATTCCATAATTCTGCATCTTCTCTGGTTTTTTTCATCTTATCGTACTTTTTGTACCAGACTTCAGCCTCTTTGAATGCCTTGTTAATCCAGTCATATTGTTCCACTCGCAAGGCTTCATCCTCAAAAATCATGGACAATAAAAG
Organism: Chitinispirillaceae bacterium; assembly: GCA_035382965.1. Classification (GTDB taxonomy): domain Bacteria; phylum Fibrobacterota; class Chitinivibrionia; order Chitinivibrionales; family Chitinispirillaceae; genus JAAYIG01. The sequence goes on from DAOTAZ010000355.1 coordinate 2,058, forward strand.
TCCTCTTTCTCCGATTATCACCCTGTTTAGACACTCTTTAATTGTAGAGAGTGATTCGATACCGGGAAGACGGAAGTTACCAAGATCCCTGACGGCCAGATATCCGGTAAAACCGGTTATCCCTGAAAGTAAAGCCATTACCATAAAACCGGTGATTAATTTCTGCCCAATCTTCAATCTGTTCAGCATTTTAATACCCCTTGTAAATGTTTCTATTTGTTTTCAGCTTCAGTAAGAGTTCCGGAAACTGCTGTCAATTCATTGCGGGAAAGAACCCGCTCGATATTCAGCAGAATTTTGACTGATCCCTTCGCTTTTGCCATACCCAGGATAAAATCAGTATCCAGGTTTGTTCCAAAAGATGGCGTACTCTCGATATCATCGCTCTTTATATCCAGTACCTCAGATACGGAATCGACAAGAATTCCTATCTGAAGGGTATCTGTGTCATGCTTTACATCAACAACAATGATGCACGTCTCTTCTGTGTCGGCGATATTTTCCATTCCGAATTTTTTACGGAGATCAATAACCGGTATGACTTTGCCCCGGAGGTTAATTACTCCCCGTACAAATTCAGGTGTACGGGGTATCCTGGTTATTGGCATCATGCCGATAATCTCCCTTACCTTGAGTATCTCCAGTCCGTACTCCTCATTTTGAAGCCTGAAAGTGAGATATTTACCTGAGAGCCCGCTTATGTCATCTGCTGACTGGCCAGATTCAGCCATGTTTTTCTCCTCCGGTATTTATTTGTAAATGATAACAGTTTCGCAGAAATCAGATCAGAACTCTTTTTGATGGGGTTGTTTGCGTGGTCTGATGATTCTTGCCGACTTCCGGTAATTGATTCATTTTTCATATCAATAAAAGCAACAAAAACATGAATATTATTAAAATTATACCCCCTCACAGGTTGCAAGTCAAGATGAAATCAGGCTTTGAAAACTCCTGATGATTCTTTAACTAACAGTAAAACATTTTATCGCAGAAACAAATGATTGTCAAGCAACAATTGTGTAGATGCTGACACATTCCGTTAATAAGGGGTAAGTGTATGAAAAAAAACAAAATAGAGAAATATCTCCAGTGGGTTTGTCAGATTGGAATCGCCGCTTTGGATCTCAGACCGGCTGATCAAATCTCAACCACTATTCCGGGTGATTTGATGGTTGTTCGTCCGGTGCTTATCTCAAGCTGCATTGTACGTGAAACCGAACCGCCTGTGGATTGGGAAGTAAGTTCTATGTTGTTTTTTGTGAGCAGCTTGTTAAGCACGAGAAAATTTCTTTCTCCGATTCTGAAGTGACCGCTTGGATCGAGTATCTGAGCGCATCCTGCTGCCTTTACAATCATTCGTGATCTGCTTCCTCCGGCTCTGAAAAAAGCCGCAAAGAGTGCCGGTACACCTACATCCACGAACATCGCGGGTTTTTCTCTGGCTTTTGCCGGATCTAAACTGGATAACGGCAGCATACAGTGAATCATCCCGCCAATAAGAGCAACAGGATCGTATACAGTGAGCCCAAGGCAGGAGCCAAGTGAATAGGTGGTAAGTACTGTGGAGGGATCTGTAGAAATTACCATTTCTGAAATTCCTACAATCAGATTTGAGCGTTTAGTGTTTTCAGGCAATGTGTACCCCTCATCTCCCTTCATAAGGGGTTTTCATGTATTCCTCTGTATGCCAGTCTTCTTTTCTTACCTTGTGCACTTTAAGAACTGCCACATGTCCTGTAATTACATCGAAAGCTATCTTTCGGCCCACACTTCCGCCTACGTCCTCGGCTATGATCGAGATTCCTTTGTTTTTAAGAATCTCACGTGCAATCTTTACGTTCTGATCTCCAAGGCTCTCCCCGGTTACTCCCTCCGGATGGCCGCCGCCAAGAATATGAGCCTTCAGATCTTCACTTCTGCA
>DAOTAZ010000356.1:0-3962 GCA_035382965.1 Chitinispirillaceae bacterium
CGGCCTCAGCTCACTTCCCTGGGACCTGTGTTCCAGCATGAGATTCATAACCGGAAGTGTGGCAAAACACGCGGCATCGGGCAGGTGCACACCAATTATGGCATGTGCCATCTTGAGCACCTGCTCAGTCCAGACCCGCTCTCCGGCCGGTGTGTCAATAAGCACCAGTTCGGTACCGGAAGGGGCGATCTCTTGTATGCGGCGTGAAAGCCATCCCGGATCTGAGAGAAGAGCGTTTTCGGCCTGCTGCAAACCATCACGATCACGGGTACCAAATGGAACAAATGGTACTGTTCCTTTTTGCGCCGCTAGGAACTCGATGATCTCATCGGATGATGAGCCCTTGGCGATACCGACCCGCAATCCGGGCGGCATCCCAAGATGAGTCCCGAGTGCATTTTGTGGATCGCAGTCTATAAGCAGCACTTTGTGCCCCTCACGGGCAAGTATGACTCCCAGGTTGGCTGCTAAAGTGGTACGGCCTGTACCACCTTTGGCTGAGACAAAGGCGATGAATTTCATATGGATGCTCCCTCCCCGTACAATACAACGGGTTTGGGGATACCGGTGACGTTATCTGGTTTGTCAAGCAACTCGGAGACCCGGCCCAGCAAAGGCCACCTTTGCCTGGTTTCATGCTCCCGGCGCACGCTGTTAAACTCTATATATTGTAAATTTTCCCCACCTATAGCGCTGAGAAGAGCGGCCACATCAAAAGCACTGCCTTTGCCGCTATTGCATATCACCTTGTCTTGAGGATTGGAAGACTGTGAAAATGAGCTTCCCGCATTACCCATAGAAAGAACCTCCTTCTGCTTCCGAAAAATGTGAGGATATCCTCACAGGTATACACAGGGAGTGTGACCCGGTGAGAGTTTTCAACCTCACACAATATCGATAGCTCAAGAATTGTGCCATTGGAACGAAACAGATCTGATGGTCTCCCTCTGTAAAGCCAGTATTAGCAGTTAAATGACGATGTTGTCAAGCTTAATTGTTCTGTTCTCTGTTGGAATGGATAATCAAGAGAGACAATCTGTCACAGGAAACCGGCACAGGACATCCGGCTTCGTTGTCAGAAGTGTGCAAAGGATGTGTTGAATGATGAACCCGTTTATATTAATGGGAATTGTGTGAAGAATTGGAGTAGTTCCATTTAAAACTGAGGAAAGGTTTCCATAGCAGTTCTGGTCCCATGACCGTACAGCATTTAAATGGAATGGATTGGTTCTGGAGTGTGTATTTATAATTCATAATATTGATCGTGGTTATAAAACGAATAAGTTTGATTAGTAATGCCCGCTTAATTTACCTAAGAAGTACATATTATTTAAAGATACCGATATTTGTTCTTCAGATCGGGTTGGTATCGGAATCTGTATCGAATCTTTATCATCTGGTTTTCTCTGGAGAATAATTCAGGAATGGCTATAAAGTGTTTACCTTAAACTTCTGGAGTTGATAAAAGATTAGCTGGCTGTTTCCGGATTCACCTCGTTTCACTGCGACAGATCTGTGGAAAAATGATAATTGATGGCTGTTTTTTCAGAAAAGGCTGATTATATATATTGAGGATATATGTCAGGAAAAGGCAGATATCAGAGGAGAAAGAGATGAAAAATAACCCGCTTTTGAAGACTGGAATTTTAACTGCTCTTGTCTTTGTTATCAACTCCGTCGTTTTTGCCGATAATCCGCTGGTCCGTCATATCTTTACCGCGGATCCGGCTCCAATTGTTTACAATGACACCTTCTATATCTTCACCGGCCGTGATGAGGGAAGGAACAATGGATGGATCATGAATGGATGGCATGTGCTGTCGTCAACCGATATGGCAAACTGGACAGATCATGGAGTTGTACTGGCAGTAAAAGATGTCACCTGGCTTAATCAAAGTCAGGCATGGGCAGCACAGTGTATTGAAAGGGACGGGAAGTTCTACTTTTATATCTGCGACTCGGGAGAGATTGGCGTCGCCGTAGCGGATAACATCCTGGGCCCTTACACAGATGCATTGGGTAAGCCTCTGATTTCCAATAAAACACCCGGGGCCTGTCCGGGTGATGACAATATCGATCCGTCTGTTTTTATTGACGATGATGGACAGGCATATATCTATTGGGGAACCGACAATGTCGCCCGCCAGGCAAAATTAAAGCGCAATATGATTGAAATCGATGGAGAAATTACGGTTCCCCAGGGGATCAACAGGTTTTTTGAAGCCTCATGGGTACATAAAAGAAATGGCATCTACTATTACTCCTATGCTGCCCGTAACAGCAGTGGAAATAACTGGCCGTCAAATATTGATTACTGTACAAGTACAAATCCGCTGGGTCCATGGACTTACAAGGGGACAATCAATGACTTTGCAGGAACCGGCACCAACCATTCCGGTATTATTGAATATAAAGACAAGTGGTACTTTGTTTATCATACCGATTACCTCTCAGGTGGTACAGCATGGCAGAGGTCTGTACAGGTGGATAATCTTTTTTATAATAACGATGGAACTATCAGGAAGATTGTACAGACGGAAGAAGGGCCGGAGCCTGTCGGTAAACCTCCCTTTGAGGAGAACGTTTACTACAAAATCAGGGTAAAGCACAGTGGTAAACTTGTTGATGTTGAGGACGCCTCGACTTCAATCGCAAATGTATTTCAGGCAAGCGACAACGGGCACAAAAGCCAGCACTGGAAACTGGTCAGGATTGGAAACGGTGTATACAAGTTTGTGAATCGCAACAGCGGTCTGGTACTGGATGCTGACATGTCAAGCAATAACGTGCTGCAATACACAAATAACGACGGTAACAATCAGAAGTGGAAGCTGACCGGAAATGGCAGGGGAGAATACTACATAGTAAATGTGCATTACAACCGGATGCTGGAAGTGTACTATGCAGAGACAAATGATGGAGCGAATGTCCAGCACTGGGAGTTTAACGGGGAGACCTGCCAGCAGTGGAAACTGGAGAAGGTTGATACAGGCGCTGTTGAGATTGTTTTTATCAGAGACAACACTCCTGTCAGATCCGGTATTCTTCCCGGAGGTAATGTTTATTTCTCTTATGGAAACAGCAGATTGTCACCTTCGGGTTCAGTGTTTGACCTGTCCGGCCGGATAAGAAGTGTTTTAAGTCCAAGCAGGCTGGGAAGTGGTTTCATCATTAATCGTGAAGCATCTTCAACTGGCAGAAGATACGAGAATGAAAATTGAGTTAGCATCAGAAAAAGACGCCGGGGCAATCCTGGAGCTTCAGAAAATTGCGTTCTACCAGAGAGGTTTGGATTACAATAATATGAATTTAAAGCCTCTGGTAGAATCGCTTGATGAATATAAACAGGCATTTTCGAAATACACATGCTTAAAAGCTGTAGTCGATGGAAGAATTGTTGGCTCTGTAAGGGCCAGTGAATCCGATGGAACCTGTTATATCTCAAGACTGATCGTTCATCCTGAATACCAGGGAAGAGGGATTGGTAGTAAACTGATGTTTGAGATGGAAAAACTTTTCAGGAAAACAGTAAAGCGGTTTGAATTGTTTACCGGCGGAAGAGATCACAGGAATATTTTGATTTACAGGAATCTCGGGTATACAGTTTTCCGCAGTTCTTATGACGGTGAGGTGCCAATAGTTTATCTGGAGAAAAAGCGGATAAATACAGAGGATGTATCGATTTGTGTCACTGATGTTTACCGGGAAGAACACCTTAAAGCGATAAAGGAACTTGTGAAAGAATACTTTCAGTGGGGAAACGGGATAGCAATAGAAAAGTATGGGTACGATTTTGATGTTGACACAATGTATACAGATTTCCTGAATGAGTTGCCAAAGTATATATACCCCGATGGAGTGTTGAATCTTCTGGAGCATGAGGGACAATATTTTGGAATCGGCGGATTTAAGAGAATTGATGAAGATACTTGTGAACTTAAAAGAATGTTTATCAGGGAAAA
>DAOTAZ010000357.1:0-3958 GCA_035382965.1 Chitinispirillaceae bacterium
AAAATGATAGTTGGGTGTTTCGGGATAACGGCTGAGCATTATCTTGATTCTTCGCATGTGGTAAGGACCTGACACCAGCCCGACATGAAGCTCCCCCTTCTGTGAGCTCAGCCTCTTCATAAGAGCATCAACTTCAGAATAAGTGTTTCTGCAACTGTCTATTACAGAAACTTTGGACATATCATAATTGCTCCTCTTAAGCAGCCTCGAATGCCCATCCTTGTAATCACTTAATATCCAGTGCGCACCACTGAACCTGCTCATCAACTCTTTTGAATAGGCTACTCTCACATTCTCTCCGGCAAAGGTAAAAACGATGTCCAGATGACCGGGAAGGGGATCGGAAACCATAAGCCATTTGCCGAGATTACGGAAGGAGAAAACAAGTACCGCCAAAGAGAGAAGGAGAAAAACTACGGATGAGGAAAAAAGGGCTCCTTTAAAGTTCTTCATTATTTTCCAGGGTTTGTTACCACATCTCGAATACTAAACAGTCTCTCATCATTGATTATTCCCGGTCTTTTTTCCGCTCAGGAAAAGTCTTCTGTGTATCAAACTACGAACAAGGAACTAAGTTTATTTGGCTCCGTAAGTTTCCCTGTATTGAGCAATTCTCTCCATCAGTGCATCATCTACAACCACTTTCCCGTCAATAGTCCTGTTGTGAAGATAACCCACTATCTCATCAAGAGTTACAATGGAAAATGTCTTCATCCCGAACTCATCATGAAGTTCCCTCAAGGCACTCCGCTCCGTTTTGCCCCTCTCCATCCTGTCTACAGAAACCACCAGTCCACTGACCTCAACCGATGCCATAGATTTAAGCATCGGGACAGATTCCCGCACCGATGTCCCCGCTGTGGTCACATCTTCTACTATCACTACCCGCTCTCCATCACGAAGCTTATGACCAACCAGACTGCCGCCCTCTCCATGATCTTTGGCCTCTTTTCGGTTAAAGCAGAATGCCACATTTTTGCCGTATTTTGAAGAAAGAGACATCGCTGTGGCCACAACCAGAGGAATCCCCTTGTATGCAGGCCCGAAAAGCACATCAAACCCATCAGGCATGCTGTCGATCAGGCTCTGAGCATAGTACTCACCCAGCTTAAGAAGCTGATAACCGGTGTTGTAATTTCCTGTGTTTATAAAAAAGGGTGTACGGCGCCCGCTCTTTGTTACAAAGTCTCCAAAAGTGAGAACATTGCACCTGACCATAAATTCAATAAATTCCTCTTTGTAATTCAACAGCTTAACCTCCTGAAAATCAGATCTCGATCTTTAAACCGTCCCTGGAAAACTCCATAAACGGATCGATACTCCTCGAATCAAGCTCATAATGTATATCATGGCACATGTGAATAAAATAGCACCTCCTGGGAGAGATCCTTCTTGCAAGCTCAACACTCTGGGGCAGAATCAGATGCGTTGGATGCTCCTTTTCCCTTCGAAGGCAATTGAGAATCAGAATCTCGGTGCCCTCCAGTTTTTTAATGTTCTCGTCATTGATCGTCCTCATGTCCGGGATATACGCCAACGGCCCGATTCTGTATCCAAAGCATCCCTTGAGATCACCATGCCCTACCAGCACAGGAATGATCTTCTGACCCGATATGTAAAACGGTGAATCGACTTTCTCTGTTATCAGTTGGGGAATTCCGCCTCCGGTACAGGGTGGATACTCAAATACATAGGAATATGACTTACTGATCATGTCAATCGACTCTTCAGATCCGTACAACGGGATCGGTTTCTCTCTTGTGTAGGAGCGGATATCTGGAATCCCTGTTACATGATCCGCATGCCCGTGGGTGATAAGAACAGAATCGATCTTTTTCACCTTTTCTCTGAGAACCTGCTGTCTGAAATCCGCAGAAACATCGATCAGCAGGGAAAAGCCGTCCCATTCGACCAAAATTGAGGATCGCGTTCTGTCATGTCCGGGATCTGTTTCGGAAAGTTTACATACACCCTGTGGACAGGAGCGGAAATCATTGATCATGCAGTCTATTGATGGGACACCGTGTGAGGTACCAGTACCAAGAAATGTAATTTTCACTTGAGTTCCTAACTGTGTTTATAAAAGTCTCGGTTATTCATTTCCTGGTCGGGGTCGGGATCGGCATCAGTATCGAATCCTTCTCTTCCCCTCCGCATCCTCGATGCAAGTCTCCGGCAACGATTCCAATTACAGCCCGATCCTGTGAAACGGTAACTTAAAATAATTGAGAGGAAACATGCAGTGAACAGAACAACCCAAATCAGCAGGTGGTTTTCCAAACACCTTGACACTTCCGGCATTCTCCCCTATATTACTAAAATGCGTGTTTGTGTCACTATTTTCGTTTGTACGACCCTTTTATTAACTCTGTTTTTTGGAACCGGATGCGGGGTTTCACGAAAGTCCATCTATTCTGTCCCAAGAACAAAAGTAGCTTCTCCACCACCTACTCCGCTTGAAGAGATAATTCTCAAGGGACCTTCGGGACATAAACTTGTTGGATGGTTCAGCAGGACTACACCGCATGATGACTCCACGCCGGTTTTTCTGTACTTTCATGGAAGCGGTGAGAATCTGCAGACAGTGCTTGGATCGAGGATTTTTGGTGAGTTTGCATCTATGGGGGTACACTTCCTGGCTATCGATTATCCGGGATATGGAAACAGCGAAGGCACACCTTCAGAAAAATCCCTGATTGAAGCAGCAGATACGGCTTTTAAATGGATCAGCAGAAATTTTCCACCAAATCCTAAATTTTTGTGCGGATGGTCGATGGGGGCTGCGGTTGCGGTTCAGACTGCCCTAAACAATCTGCAGAATATCGATGGGGTAGTATTAATCAGTGCATGGGCAACATATGATTCTGTGGCAGCCAACAGGTTCCCTAAATGGATTAACCAAAGACTGCTGAAAGACCATTTCAACACAATTGAAGTAATCTCATCCCTTGAGGTCCCCACCCTTATGCTTCATGGGGAATTTGATCGCCGGATCTCCATCAACCAGAGCAAATCTCTCTCATCGAGCTGCCCCCAATTGAAAAAATGGGTGCTTCTGAAGGGAACAGGGCACGATGATGCACTTGGGAACAAACGTGTCTGGGATGAGATTGAGGCGTTTGTAAAAAATCCTGAGATTGACTGGACAGCGAGAGAGTAATTGATGATGGTGTTTTAATTGACCTTAATCGTAACCGGCAGCTTTAATTTAAGCGATTAACTTACAAATTCACCCCAGAGGTGAATTAAAAACTTAATTGATTAATGAAAAAAGTTCTCCCAACAGGTGAATTTATGACCTAAGTCTTTGTGATTTAAACAGTTATGCATGCACAAAAGTAAAACTTATCACATACGGGTTAATAGACTCTATCTCATTGTACTATAAAGACTTAGGCTTACAATCCTGATCTTTATCCTTGATCCCGCCGAATTACTCACCTCAGAAATGAATCAGCAACTTTAGAGCTTAAGTATTGATTCACACCAGAGGTGAAATAGTTGAAAAAAGTAAAAAGATAGTCCGTCCCCTGCAAATAAAACCAGGGACGGACTATTTTTTTCTCTTTAAGGGTGCTGGTATTCGATTTTCATGTTTTGTAATAAGGTAAATAAGACTATATGGCTACCAGTTTTCCTGCCTGCTACCAAGGTTTCAGACAGATACTAAGGTATAAAGATTAGGAGTAAACAATTCACCCCTGAGGAAAATCTGCAATTAATCACAAAAGATTCCTGTCCAGGTAAATACAAAAAAATTCAGGGGTTATCAATTTGAGGAATCTCGATTCCGATACCGATTCCGATTCTGGAAAATTGGGGACGGACTATCTTTTTACTTTTATGTGGATCACAGAATCATCGTATTTGATGATTTTTAGATGGCGCCTTATGTCATTAATTCACCTTTGGGGTGAATCTTTGACTTAATCGTTTAAGTCATTCTTTCACCCCAGAG
>DAOTAZ010000358.1:0-3952 GCA_035382965.1 Chitinispirillaceae bacterium
CTCTACCATTTTTCCTACCCAATTGTCAGGCTTATCCCAATCCTTACACCATGCTTCCTCACCTCCAAAATGCGCAAGGCATAAATAAAGTTTTGGAAAATCCTGCAAAACGCTCTCCCAGGCCCATGGGCTCACAAAAACCTCTCTGAAGAATTCCATTTTTTCATCATTTGAAATATTTTCAGCAGGGAACAGATAATCGTAGTAAAGCATATAGTCATGTGCGAAAACTCCGCCGCATGATCCATGACATATAATAGGAATTTTATAGCTCACACACTTTTCATAGAAATTGTACATATCAGGAAGTCGTCCATGAAGTTTCTTCTTCTGTTTATGTTTTGAACGGCTGCGCACTATTCGATCCTTATAGTCATCAGGCCTGTAACCAAGGGCTGTATACATTTTGAAACCGATTGCAGTACATAACGATAATGCTGTTTGGTCACTTGATACTTGGACCAAGTGGGAAAAAGGTGTATCCCATTTCCCTTGGTAATTTGAATTGTTTAAAGCAATTCCCTGCCATCTTCGAGGGTCGTAATGAAAAAACGGTAATGCCAGCCCTTCTGAATCTTTACAGAATTGACTGGTAGCTTTAACTTGATCTATATATGCTTCCATTTTCTGAACTCCCTTTTTTTTCAGGGAAACCCACTTTCTCTTCCCCTCATCTTCATAGCTCCAATATCCGCTGTTGCCATGTTTATCTTTCAGATAAACTGTTTTCCCATCATACCCATGATAGGATGCCAGCTCCATATCCATGGGCATGATTATATGTATCCGTTTTCTCTGTTCAGGCAGGCCAAAAAAATTATTGAAACTTCTGTCAACCATCACCTTGCCAGACTCCTGAACCAATCTTTTTCCAAGAGCACCAGTGCTCATCGAGGCATAATCTGCAAGTTCATGCTGCGTAAGGGAGATAAGCTTTTTTACCACTCTGTTTTCCATGAAATCCCAGGAGGGTTTTAATGCTTGAATCAAGGCATTCTGTACCCAGATTACAGGAAGTGGTGCACATTTGGGAGCATTAATATGACAATGACAATCGATAAACCAGGGGACAATTATCTTCGATCGCTTCAATAAACTGATATTACAAGGTTTCCCGTACTTTCCCCGCACCACCGGTTCAAAATGAATCTCAAAATCTCTCTCTTTAATTTTTGAGAGATCCACATCCCAATCTGCTGTCCCGGTACCTGCTTTGATTTTACCTGACACCTCCGTAAACTGAATACAGTTCCCTGTTGCTTTACGGTAGTATAACTGAAAACGTATCTTCTCTCCATCGAACGCTCCGGATACATCTGCAAACAATCGTATACGGTTTCCCTCTGCTGCAGCAGAAGGTGTATCTTTTCTCAGCGTGTTATCAAGATGCTCCCAGCCCGCTGTGTAAATTGAGAGTTCCTTTTGCGGTTCAGGCAGATCATCGGTAAGCATATAACCGGAGGTGATCTCAAGAATCTCTTTAAAATCCTGTACGTTTCTGCAATGGTATTCATCACGCAGATACTCCACCCACTCCTTTTTCACCCAGTGCTTACCTTTTGTATATTCCCACTCTATCCAGCGGTAACGAAACTGAACCTGAAAGAGATGACCCGTGTTTTCAAATTCAGTTGAATATACATTTGGGAAAAACAGTCTTGTGGAGTTTATCTTGACCGGATATACAGCGGTCACAAAATAGATTTCAGTATTTCCTTTTTCTTCACTGTACCTGAGCCAGAATATCTCTATTTTGTCCAGAACACTGTTGGAACAGATTGTCTTATACAACAAGGGAGCATAACCGCCAAATTCCAGTACAAGAGACATGGGTTTGTGCTTGTGTTTCCATTCTTCCCTGAACCCATTGAAAACAAATCGACCATCTCCCACTTCATGATTGAACTGCTGCACACTCCACAGGGAGTCGACACCGCAGAACGTAACCGGTCCGGGAACTGCCTGGTTTCGATGAGTGATTCGGACTAATGCAGGGTCAGCCACAATCATTCTCCCGAATACTGTAATTTGTTAAGAGTGAAAACCATGCTGTGTTGAAGCTTTTTCCAATATAATTAAATAGAGAGATGCAGTGTGTAAAAATATTGGTTTGAACTTCACAGAATGGAGTAATAGACATAGTGAAGTGCTGTTAAGCCGGATTAAAGACATCAGTGACTGTTAGCCTGGAAATGCCACTCTGGTACATTCCTGCCAGAAAGAATTTTCGCGTCATTAAAATTACAGTGCAGGGTATTCAGAAAGGAATCATACTTCTCCACTTACAAGAAACTCAATCACTTATTGCAAGCCTGATGTATTTTGTGGTAGAGTTTTGATTAAAATACCATCTTCGCTGAAATTCAATCCCGCAGGTGTGCAATTCCAGGAAAAAGATGATTTTAAATAATACGATGAGGCTTTTGGATCTCTCTTTCAGAGAGATAGAGGAACTGGTAAAACAGTGTCCGGGTCTTATTTTCCCCCTTGGCAGTCTGGAGCCTTTTGGTCGGACAGTTCCGATTGGTGTGCCAACTTTCTGCTGTGAATCAATTGCTGCCGCGATTTCATCGAGGCTCTCGGTTCTTCTGGCACCCACTTTCCATTTTGGATGTTCAACGCCCTTCTGGTCATTTACCGGATGTACCGGTGTAAAACCTGCTGTAATGGTAAATTGTCTGCTTGATATTTCAAAAGCTCTGAAAATTCAGGGCTTTAAGAGAATTCTTATGATTGACCTGTCTTCCAGTAATCAGGATGCTCTGATTCCTTTTCTGAAACGGGTGAACTCAAAAGAGGAGACGGTTAAAGTTTTTTCACTCCATACAGACAAATCAGTGAGATCTTTTCTGAGCCGGTCAACAGGTGTGGATGAGCCCTGGAGACAGGAGGTGGTGATACTCTCCCTGGCAGCATATCTGGGGTATCCCGGCCTTTCATCAGATACCCTTTCAGATTCGGAAATCAGGGCAGACAAGGAAGCATTCAGGCGCTGGTTCAGGACTGGTAAGGATCCTCAGAAATTCCGCAGGCTTTTTCCTTCCGGGATTATTTCCTCCTCCTTTATCCGGTTTAGCGCAGGTTTGGGAGAAGATCTTTTTGGATTTATTTTAGAGTTACTTGAAAAAGAGTATACATCCTTTTTAAAAAGCTCATGTGATGATTCTAAAACAGATAGTTGAGCGTACACTGCCTAATGGTCTTAAAGTGATCTGTCTGAAGAAAACAGGTGCTCCTGTTGTTTCTGTGCAGTTGTGGTATAAGACCGGCAGTTTCTGTGAGAGTGACGGGATACGGGGGATTTCCCATATCCTTGAGCATATGATGTTCAGGGGGTCTTCAAAATTTGGTCCTGAGGAGCATTCGAACCGCATAAACGATGTTGGCGGGCACTGCAATGCTTTTACAACTGAAGATGTCACTGTTTTCATGAACAGCGTTCCCAGAGATTACCTGGAGATGGTTCTTGAGATGGAGGCTGACAGGATGCAGGGACTCCTGCTTGATAAGCAGGTATTTGAGACCGAGCGTAAGGTGATAATTGAAGAGTACCACACCTATATGAATAATCCTGTTGCCAAGTCGATGCTTGAATTCCGTCATGAGTTTTTCAGCAACCATCCTTATGCCACAGGACCTCTGGGGAAGATAGAGGATCTGAAAAGTCTGACTGTTGACGATTGCAGGGATTATTACCGGAAATGGTATTCACCTGATAATGCTGTTCTGGTTCTGGTGGGGGATTTTGAGCAGGATTCTGTTTTTGAAACCGTGGAGAAACATTTCTCTGATAAAAAGGCATCCGGTATTTCCACAGGTAACAAGGATGAGATCCCTGTAACTCAGAGCAGTGCGCCGCCATGGATGAAGCGACAGGTTGATTTTGATGTTCCTCTGATAATTATCGGCTATCCTGCCCCCTCTTCATCCCATGAGGATGCAGTTGCGCTGG
>DAOTAZ010000359.1:0-3929 GCA_035382965.1 Chitinispirillaceae bacterium
CAATCCGGGCGGTTGAGACGCAGTGTCCTGGCAAAATCCGGCTCGATCTCCACCTCTTCTGCCCATACAAAATAAGCAGGCTCCAGGTCAGAGGGTTTCCATGCCAGTTTCTCACCTTTACCAAGTCCACATACCGGCCCTGATGCATCGATAACCACCCTGGCTGATACTGTTATCCCATCATTAAACAAAAGCTTGCGAGTGCCGTTTTCATAAAGAGAAACACTCTTGACCTTACAGTCAAAATGACATTCTCCACCCATGGCTCGAATCTGTTCGGCCATATCTGACTGCATCAGCGCCCGGTTAATTATGTAGCCGCCGTTTTTATCCCGGTAAGTTATTGTTGCACCGGAAGGAGCATGAAAACAGGCACTGTTTATTTCCTGTCTTATCCATTCCTTTTTTGCATCCACAGCCTGCTCAAAACCAAGCCTCCCAACACCCTCTGCACAGGCGATCGGATGCTCCCAGGGGGTGGTCTTGTCAACCAGAAGAAGAGATCCGGCACCAGCACGGCAGATTTGGATGCCGGCATTGAGACCAGCAGGCCCAGCTCCAATAACAGCTATGTCGTAGATTTCTTTTGAAAACCGCACAATGTTTACTTCTGAAAAAGGTAATATTGTGATAATATAAATATTGCGGGAAGGAGGAATCAGATCTGCCGCTTTTTAGCGGTGTAAATGATACTCACAAAAGCATGTAATTGATCACTTCCTCCGGAGTGGTCACTGCATTGCGCTCTTTAAGAATAGGAACAGGATAATCACCCTGAGTCTGAAGCCGGTAATCGGAACCGGCTTTCTTGACAGTATCCTCAACTGCCTGCTGACTGGGGATATAATCTTCACCATAGAGTTTTTTGATAAAGAGTATGTACCTGTTACTATCCCTCACATCTTTCAAGGGCACAAACCCGTTCTGATTAGAGGTAAAAGAAAACTGATCGGCTATCACCTGACGCACATAATCCTTTGCCGGCTCAAGAACAGTAAGTACCGGCAGATCTGATGGATACATCTCAACAGGATCTTTTTTTTCATACTTTATCATGTTTTCCCGGGCTATCTGCAGGTGTGTCAATTCATTCTCAAGCATCTGCTGCCACATGCTTTTAAAATCCGGATCCGTTTCAGAACTCATGCATGAATAATACATGTAACACTCATTGTACTCATGGCAAACCGCCATCTCGAACCATGATATTCTGGGATCCTGTAGAGAGCCATAATGATTTACATGTTGTTCCTCAATCATCGCAATCTCCTGATACAGTCCCCGACCTGCCAAATCTGGTATCCTGTTTCCCACATTCATGTAATAGTTCATAGTCTGCTGTTCAGCCGCAATGATAGTGACTATATGCATAAGAGTGAGCAGATCAGCTTTTGTCCAGTCTACATAGTTTCTGGCACTGTCAAAAGGGTGACGATGTTGTACGGCAGTGGGTCGTCCCGGTATCACCTCGGTGAGATCTTTTACTATTACCTCAGCTTTTTCAGGATCGATTCTGGACATCAGATTGGCATAGCGATACAGGTGATCGAGATCTTCGATAAGCGCAAATTCCAGAGCTGCTTTGACGTATGGATCAGGCTCATTTCGAGCCATCGAAGCTGTCAGGTCAACAGCAAGCTGCTCATACCCGATACTCACTTCTAAAGTGGTCTCTGGTGCAGGAATCATCCAGTTCACCATCTTTTGCTGCTGCTGTTCTATACGACGCACCATAGCAAGCTGACAACGCAATTCCTTATCTTCGATCATACGATGAAAATTACGGTAAAAAAGTGCTGCTCCTACCTCGATTCCATTCATAAGAATTCCACGAGCCCGGGTGTAGGGATGGACGCTTTCGGGATCATAAGGTTTTGTGTTCATCTCTGACCAGGATTTAAACTGCTTTTCAATGGGAATACCTTTTTCCTGAAATGGATTGAATCCCATGATAGTACCTCTTTGCGGTTCTGTGGATGGAGAGTTGAGAGAATTCAGTGCAAATAATGTTCCGGGAAGGAAATATCAGATCCCGGCTTTACCGCGATCCAGAGGCTCATTAACAACAAGGGGGTCAAGAGCATTTTCTGTATTAACCAATGCTTCAGTAACTTCAGTAGGATGAATCACTGCTTTCTGCCATCTGCCGGAGTGGTAATATATAAGGCTCGCTGTCATTATAACTGCAAAGCCAATTGTAAATGAGAACCAGATCCCGGTCAAACCCAGAGGGCTTTTTGATAGAATCGAAGCAAACGGAACCCTGATTCCCCACATTGCAAGAATTGTAAAAATAAGGGTGACCATGGTATGTCCGGCACCATTTATCACTCCATTTGAAACCTGCATTACAGCAAACATAATCGATGAAGTGCCTACAATCCGCAGATAAGTCGAACCGATCTCAATCACCCTCTTGTCTGTAGTAAAGATTGAAACAAGCGGACCCGGGATACTTAAAAAGAAAATCGAAAAGAAACCCGAGATACAAAGAGTCATAAATATACCCCAGCGGAATGCCCGGAATACTCTCTCATTTTTTCCTGCCCCCAGGTTCTGCCCTGCGATAACCGAGACAGACATTCCAATTGACATTGCAGGAAGAAAAGCCAGTGAGTCAATTCTGCCCGCTGCTCCGAAAGCCGCAGTCGCAGTCTCACCGAAACTGTTAACAAAAGAGGTTACTGCCGCCATTCCCAGCGAAATAGCTGACTGCTGAACTATGGATGGGAAACCGATCTTCGCGATAAGCCATGTAATATGTCCATCAAGACAGAAGATTTTCTTCAGTCTGACTGTAATTATTCCCTTCCTGCTGTTCAGGTAAATCAATCCGGTGATCAGAGCAATGGCCTGGGCGATAATCGAAGCAATCGCAGCTCCATCAAGACCAAGAGTAGGCAGAGGACCGACCCCGATAATGAGCAGAGGATCGAGGATAGCATTTACCACTACACCCAGACTCATGAAAAACAATGGTGTTCTGGTATCACCTACGCCCCTGAGAATTGATGTCACCAGGAAAGTCAGAAATATTGCGGTAAACCCCATATATGAGATTTTCATGTAAGATGAGGCCAGAGGCAGTATTTCCCAGGGCGTGCTCATGAAGACAAGAATGTGGTCAACTGATAGAATACCCAAAACAGAAAAGATTACTGCCAGTATGATTGTCACGCCAAAGGAAGTATCAACTGTTTTTGAGACCTGCTTGTAATTTCTTGCCCCGTAATACTGGGAGATGAGGATTGTAGTTGCCATAGTGGCCCCTGAGGCCACAGAAATGAAGAGGAAAATTACAGGAAAACTTACTGCAATAGCACCTATGGCCGCGGTGCCTGCAATCCGCCCGATCCAGATCGCATCAACGATGCTGTAACAGGTATTAATAAAATTCCCCAGGAGCATGGGCAAGGCCACAGCAAGCAAATGACGGGGAATACTGCCCGAAGTAAGGTCCCTTCCTATTGAGTTTTTACTCACTTCAGACCTTTACCTCACCTGAAGAGCAGACCTCTGGTTTACTGAACTCAAGATAATCTCTCAAATTATCCCTGAGCAGTTCCGGAGTATCAATCCCGTAAGGACATCTTGACCTGCAATGCCCACAGTCGCTGCATTGATTAATAAGAAGCATCTTCTCCCGCCATTCAGGAGTAAGAAAATTCTGAGAAGGAGCTCTTCTGAGCAGAAGCGACATGCGCGCTGTCATGTTGATCTGTATTCCCTGAGGACATGGCATACAGTATCCGCATCCGCGGCAGAATTGAAAGGAGAGTTCTCTTTGATCTTTTTTTATAAGTTCCCGCAGATTCTCATCGAGAACTGGTGGGTTTTTCTCCAGTTCCAGAAATTGATCGAGTTCCTCCTCCCTCTGAATCCCCCACACAGGAACCACATTTTCATATTGACGCAGAAACGCAAACGCG
>DAOTAZ010000360.1:0-3912 GCA_035382965.1 Chitinispirillaceae bacterium
TGCCCGTTAAGAGCCGTATCCGGTGAACTCTTGTGGGAGATCGAAAACAGAACATTGAGACCTCTCTCCTTCTGCCCATCTTGTATGTATTCACCACGTTTTCCTGCTGCTTCCGCAAATATTCTGACATTACCGGAAAAATGTCTGTCCGGGCGGAAAACACCATCAGGGGAGATTTTCCCCGCAACCGATGGAGTAATTGACCATGCAGGAGAGATTCTCAGTGCCTTTCCCTTCTCATCAAACGCCTCTGCTACAAACTCCGCCTGATCAGCAGAAGATGTGGTAAGGGCATTCATGTGTCCTGCGTCAATCCGCTTTATATTTACAGTTTTCAGCGGGGATCCTGAAACCTGGAAGGGAACCGAAACCGAAACTATGGTTCCTTTCACCTTCGTTATATTTGTGTCGATTGTTGCAGTCAGAACAATAGCTGATGAAGAAGCGTTTTTCCCGGTACGGACTATTGCTTCAAGCCCCTCTTTGTTTTCAAGTACACACCCCTGCGCATTATTCAAAGTCCAGCGTATGCTCTTTGGAACAATACTTGAGTCTGGAAGAAACACAGAACTGTAATATCCTCTGAATGAGAACCGTGCAGAATAGCCCGGCGGAAAAATCATCGTATCCTGTGAAGACGGGGTGATTTCAAAACGGCTCAATCTGCTGGTGTCAGGTTTCACAAATGTCCTGAACGTCTCTTTGTCGTACCCGTAAATATCAGTACCTCTGAAGGCTCTGAAATAATACACCATATCACTTCCATCCCTGGGTGGGGTAATATTGAAGGAATAGGAATCTGAGCGGGTGTTATCTTTCCGGCTTAAGTATACAGAGGAGTTGAAATCCCTGTAATACAAAATGACAGAATCGAGATCTTTTGCCGAAATCAGTTCAAGCCGCACTGTTCCCTTGACAAGAGACAGAGTATCGGTAGCTTTATGCTTGACATCCATTTGCAGCGTATCGATGTGTACAGTTTCCGAATCAGCAACAAAGAAACGATGTGACGCCAGATCTATTATTGAATTATCCTTTGCGTCTGCAGTAACCACATAGGCCCCCGACCCGCTCTTTGTCAAAGAATCAGAATGGGAGAGAGTTTTCTGAATCGGGGATTGAATCTTTACAGATCCATTAAATGAACCGCTGCCTGCGACAAACCATTTAATTGTCTTTGAACCAGGCTTGAGATGTATTACAGCCGATACAGGGGTTGACTTGCCATCCGATACCTTCAGGCTGTCCGGTCCCTCGATACTGTCAAGCACAAATCCATCTTTGCCTGCCCTGATTAAAAAGTCACCGTCAGGTATCCTTCTGATTTCAAAATAGCCCTGTAACGATGATTTTCCTGTGGCAATAACTTCACCGCTTGCAGCGCTGACAAGACTTATTGTTGCACCCGATATCACTGAACCATCGGACACAACTGTTCCGGAAAGCATTCCCAGGCTGCGCAGAGTATCCTTGAAGGTCTGTGTGGCTTTGATCATTGTTTTGATCTTGCGGGGCTTACCGGACGCAAAGCCTGCAGCGGAGCTGATAACCTGATACTCTTTGTCACCAGGGAGGCTTATCTTGAAGTCACCGTAGGTGGCGTCAGAAATAACGGAAAATGTATCAGATGAGCCGGTCTCGATAAACCTGATTGCAGCACCGGTTACAGGAGCTATAACCTCTTTCTCCCCCACCCATGTTTTTCCATAGATATAACCATTTACAAGTGTCGCCCCGGCTTTCATTGTGATTTTCAGGTCGTTTTTTGGCCCAAGAACTTCTATAGCTTTCTTGTACGATGTAAAGCCGGTCTTTTCTGCTGAGATGGTGTATTCCCCGGCAGGAACAGAAAAGGAGAAAAAACCCGATTGCGGAGTCGAAAGAACCTCATCGACCTTCTCTCCATACCGGGAAATGGTAACCTTCACACCCAGCAATGGAACTCCGGAGCCATTCTCCACCATACCCGATATTGTAAATGGATTTCGTTCCAGAACAATAGAACCGAAATTATAGCTTTCACCATGAGCAACAGTGATTTTACTGGAAAATGATGATTTGTAACCGGCTTTTTCCGCTCCGATATTCCAGTCTGCCCCATAAGCTCTCAGAACAAAATTCCCGGATGCATCGGTAAGAGCCGAAGATGAATCACCGAGATCGGAAACAGCGTAAACCCGGGCCAGATTAATCCTGTTTCCGGAAACGTCATAAACTCCCCCGAAAATCGTCGACTGTGGCCTTTCCAGATAAAAAGTGACCTCAGTTGTATCATTCTCGCTGAGAACAACTGTCTGGGTCTGAGGCATAAACTCACTCTTTATCGCTGTTAATCTGTATGTGCCTGCCGGCCTTTCTCTTACCAGGTTACCGTTGAAATCAGTGTAAAGCATACCCGCTTCCATGGAGCCATCCAGCACCTCCGCCTTTAACTCTACCAGCCCTACAGGACTGCTTGAAACAGTATCATTGACAGAAACCTGTTCCATAGTTTTTATACGGAATACACCGGAAGGCACATTGTAATTGAATTCGACAATATCACCTGCTGTTCCCGCTCCCCTGTCATCGATGGCGATCACACGCCAGGTGTATTTATTGGTAGTCATTACTGATGCTGCATCTATCTCCACACTCATGGTGTCCTCATAATCAGAAGCCATGACCTCTTTCTGCCAGAGCACAACCTGTCCTTCAATTCCATTTATCGGTGATCCGACATAGAGATATACCTTATAAGTATTAGCCCTCTGATCCAGGTCAGTCCAGGAAAACCGTATCTGAGGATTGTCCCGGGAATTGAGGGTTTTATTTACAGGATAAACACTTTTTGGCTTATGAAGCTGAGTTCCTTTAATTGTAAAGGTCTTTAATGAACCGCTCCCGATTCTCATCGAGGAAAACATTGCGTTATTTCCGTAGTTGTTCAACGCTATCCATGTGTAAACCTGCCCCGGAGACAAAGGCGGAGGATCAGCAGTGATTGTCCTGGAAGGATCCGGTACCCCGTAGGTTATCTGAGTATTGGGGGTTATGGCTTGCCAGACAATACTTAAACCTTCAAGGCTGATTGTTCCGCTGTCTGATACAGTGTCAACCTTAACAAGCTGATCAGAAAGGAGCACATGATAGTACGGGACTCCAGGATTTGATTCCCAACTGAAAACAGGTGTCAGATTGCTTATGGTGTCATGCGGATTCAGTGTAGTTACCGATTTGGGACTCTCAACAAAAATCTGAAACTCGTTTGAATACAGGGTATCTTTTCCCGGAACAGGAAAAGCTACAATGCAAAAAAATACCCCAAACCCCATTCCCGGCTGGTCTGAGGGACGAAAAGCCCATGCACGTTTGGGTGGATTTTCAGGATAATACTTGTTACTTATTGTGTCCAGTGCGAGAATCTCACCAGTTGCGATATCACGAATGGTATCTACATAAGGAACTGTTACCCTGTATCTGTAATTAGCCAGATCTGCTCCTCCGGGAGTTCTGTCATAGTAAATGAAACCGGAATCGGGAGGAAGATAACCCGGACCGCGGGAAACACCTGACCACCTGACCCATAACACTTTGTTTGCAGGTTGAGCCCCGACCGGAATCTGAACTGTCATATAATCGTTTGCCTGCTGTGCAAATGCACACACAACCGCAATAACCGCGAAAAATCCAATTCTCCTGAACAGTCCCATAAAAATCCTTTCAGATCAATAAAATTCTGGATCAACTTTCCTTAAAAGTAGTAAAGCACCCCGGATTTAAACGCAGGCAGGGGCAGAACATCAAGTTCAAGCAGGACCCTGAGTTTTGTGCCGATCGTTGAACCGAAATTCAAAACCGGAAGCATCGCCGATTTACCCATGTGCATATATGGCATTTTGCTTCCAATCAGGTTTTCTTTATCCGCGTACC
>DAOTAZ010000361.1:0-3902 GCA_035382965.1 Chitinispirillaceae bacterium
CCATCCCTCTTCACCTGCGGAAAAATCACCGTTTGCGACCAGTTCAGCTCCAACTGAGGGGCCGTTGTTTGTAAAAGCAGCAGTTATGCTAAGATTCCCGGTTACTGTGATACTAAGGGGGTTCTCTGATCCTTCGACACTTCCGCTCCAGTTTAAAAACTCGTTGTTCTCATCCGGGACTGCCGTAAGGGTGATTACTGTTCCAGAATCGACAATAGCCTTATTCGGAGAAATGGTTACAATTCCCCGTCCTGAGGGGATAACAGAAATGCTGAATCTTGTTGCATTACTTCCCTCACATGCGCCATCTACAATTGACTTTGGCCTCACGGAGGTATTTTTAATGCTGTTGGGATCGGTCACCGCAACTTCAAGACCCCAGTCCCGGAGAGTTTCGAATTTGCTGTCATCTGTCATGTCCATCGATGGACAGTCGCTGTTACCGGGACCCCACGACCAGGCAAGCCATCCTATTCCGTTTTTCTGACACTCCTCCATGATGAGTTTGTAGTTAATAACACCGGTACAGCCAGCTGCTGTGTTTCCGAATTCTCCTATAATCAATGGAAGATTCATCTGTACCGATTGAGCGATCTCATCCTTGATTTTCTGATCGCTGTAGCCCCATTCCGGAATCCACCACATGTGAACGGAAAAGAGAAGGTTGTGGTCGGGATCAGCGGTGATAAGCTCTGGTCCTACCGCCTGCAGGATATCTATGTCCTTTCCCCACCCTGCGCCATCGATTACCAGTGGAACATGTATTCCTGCTGTGCGCATTCTGGTAACTGCCTCTGTGTATCCGGCCTTGAAGTCGTTATTTGAGACCTGGTTTCCGCACTCGTTTGCAATGTTAACCAGAAGATACTCTTCATGTTTCTGGATAACACTGACCACTTCGGGCTTGACCCACCAATCAACCATTGCAGAGAGCTTGCTCCACTCCCCTGTTGCATCGTGCAGTTCCACCATTGGAATCATCTGGTTTGCATAGCAGGCAGCAATAGCTTTATCGAATTTGTCTACATCACCAGTGGTCACCCAGACTATTCTGACGCAGTTAGCTCCGGTCTTGGCAATTTCAGGGAAACTGGTTCCATTTATATCTGTCCAGACTGTCATCTTGTTAACACCCCGGAGTATGACCTCTTCTCCGCAGCGGTCAAAAAGCTGCCTGCCTACTACCCTGAAACCGGGAAGCTGCCCGAAAACGGCAGAAAAAGAGGTTAAAAGAACACATAAGAAGAGAAATCTTTTTGCATTTACAAACCCCATAGACAGCTCCTTGTGCTTATAGATGAATTTTTGTACGATCGATTACCTGCCGGTTATAGATAATGTAACTTAAAAAAAATAAAAAGTTTGATTTTCTGCAACATTTTGTGGTCTTTATTGTCCACAGTTTTTATTTTTTTTAATATAAAAGTTAAGGTAATTCAGGTATTATTAGAGTGACGAGGCGACCTGGAAGATGAGAGTTTTTGTCCACAGCCGGAGGCATATCAGGTGAAACCTGTTTTTGAATACCTGGACTACAGAGATTTCCTTAAAGATCACTATGATCATAACAAGAAAAACCGTTTCTTTTCCTTCCGGTATATTGCTGTGAAAACAGGTATAGATGCCAGCCTGTATGCAAAAATTTTAAACAAACAGCGGCATATAAGTACTGCTAAAGCGGCTGAACTTTGTGACTTTTTAAAACTGAAGAGAACAGAAAAGAAGTATTTTGAACTTCTGGTCCGATTCAACAGGGCAAAAACGACTGAGGAAACCAGGCTTTATTTTGAAAAAATGCTCTCTTTACGGGACTCACCTGCGGTTCTGCTGGAAAAAGATAAATACGATTATTTTCTGAACTGGTATAATGCAGCATTAAGGGATCTGATAAAGATCATTCCATTTACAGGAGATTATAACGACCTTGCCCGTCGGTTGTGCCCTGAAATAACTGAAGTACAGGCAAAAAAATCGGTACAGCTTCTTGAGAAGCTTGGCTTGATATTCAGAGACAGCGATGGCGTGTGGCGGTTGACTGATGATTTTATCAGAACCGATGGTAAAATGGCTGCTTTAGCAGTGAGATCTTTTCAGAAAGAGATGTGCCGGCTGGGGATGGAGTCAATTGAAAGGATTCCAAAGGAACAGCGTGATATTTCAACTATCACTGTAAGCAGTTCTAAAGCCTGTATGGAACTGATCAGGGAAAGACTGGCTGATTTCAGAAGAGAGATTCTGCAGATAATCTCTGAGGATGAGGGTATGGAGGAGGTCTATCAGTTGAACTTCCAGGTCTTCCCGCTTACCTGCAACAAATGGAAAAAAGAATGAATTTGAGATTGCTGATTGTCTTTTTTTCTGTTATCCCTCTGCTCAGTTGTTCTTTCCCGACAGCCGGAGGAAGCGGGACCGAGACTGTAAACACTTTTGTCGCTCTGGCATCCGGTGCGCCTGCATCCGGCGCAGTTGTTAAGGTGATCGATGCAGAAGGATGGATGGACAGTGTCTGCAGACAGGCCAGTCCTGTACTTGACAGCGCAGTTGTTGACAGAAACGGCACTTTATCACTCAAAGTAAATCACTCCCGCATTGTCAATCTTCAGATTGACAGGGGCGCGGAGGGACGTTTTCTGCGGTATGTCAGCGCCGGACAGTTTGACGGCGATACTCTGTATCTGGACTCTGTATTCACCCTGAGCGCGACTGTGAATCCTGCTGAAGCAGAAAATCTCTCGTTCAGGTTGTCCGGAACCACATATCAGTTTTCAACTCAACCAACGGGCAGTATAACTCTTTCCGGCATACCATCAGGAGCTTACACTCTGATTGCACTGGGAAATTCGACAAACTGGCGTCCATTGATTCTTCGGGGGCTGAACATGAGCTCCCGGTCCAGTCTCTTTGATACACTGCAGATCTCATTTGAGAATCTGCTTATCGATGACTTTGAAACGGGAATCGGCCCTGCCACTATCAGTAATCTTTTCCGGGGTATAACATGGTATACCTATTCCGATGCCGGTGCAAAGGGATGGGATGATGAAAAGGGGATGTGGACTGAGATTTCCGATACGTTTGAGACTCCGGGTAATTCCTCGATAGAAGTCAGCTCTGCCGATGATGGTCGGGGTGGCAAAGCAGCTTTGTTCGAGGTTTCCCTTGACCGCTCAATCAATCCACCCTGGGCAGGAGCGGGATTTCACCTTGTCTCCTCAGGGAAAGCCAGTGTTGACCTGAGCATGATGGAGTCGATTTCTTTCCGGGCAAGGGGGAGGGGTAAACTTACCGTAAGGCTGGAAACAGCAGCTTATGACAGTATTGGTTCAGGGCACTCACAATTCAGTGCTGTCGTAAACCTGACAGATTCCTGGCAGATGCATACAATTCCGGTCAGTTCTCTTTACCTGATATTGCCTCTCGATTCATTACAGCGGTTTATCCCCTGGGAGGTCGCTTCTGAGGCGGTTAATAAGATAGAGTTTGAGTTTGCCGCCGGTGATAATACTGATGACCCCTTACTACTTTACCTTGATGATATTTATCTCAACGGGGTAACAGCAGGGGTTTTTTTGCGGGATTAAATTGTTTTGACTTTAATCATACTGATTAAGATGATTTAGTGAAATTATCTTGATTGGGATTAGGGACGAACCATCTTTTTCTTTCCACCAGGGACGGACCATCTTTTTAAACAGACGCAATATGATTTGTTATGACTGCACGATCGTTATGTAATCATCATTATTTGCTATTATTTAGGGTATTCTTGGGATTGAAATATTCAGTAGGCTATCCATTGTAAGTTGTTTGGGACGGACTAATTTTTATTGCTTAAATGTTGCATTGAGGAGGTGGAATTGCCCCGAAAAAATGGACACGTGACTAAGCAATTTTCTTCCGTT
>DAOTAZ010000362.1:0-3898 GCA_035382965.1 Chitinispirillaceae bacterium
AAATCCATACCAAAAACCCCGAGATTCAGGAATGCGTTGTAGATATTCAAGTGGAGCAGAATAACATGATCGACGTTGGCTCCCATGTCAATCACAAGAGAATCGTTTGTTCCAGGTCTGCTCCATCCGTCGGTGGCTTTGTGCTCCTTTGCGATCCTGTCAATCTTCAAAAGAACATCGCCAAATGTCTTTGTATAGGAAACAGCCAGATATTGAGGAATAATATCGAATGCGACAGTAAGTCCGGTCGGCATTCGCCACTGCAGATCACTTCCTTTTCCATCCTTCTTTGTCGAATAGATTATGCTGTCTACTGCATTGGAATTGAGATTATTGAGAAAATCAGGATCTGCGTACTGAGACGGATCATTGAAGTCAACATTGAAGTCAAAAGTTTCCTGATCAACAAAAAACGGTAATGAGTATCTGGCTACAAACTCACCTTTAGCTCTGGTACGGATTCCAAAACGAGAGGTAAGGGTAAAGCGCCAGGCTTTAAGCCCTATAGTCGGTGACCACACTTCCGCTTCATAATGCCCATAGGCAGATCCGTTAATTTTTTCAGAGGGATAATCCAGTTCCTGGTCCAGATCGATACCTTCGGCACCTTTCCCCTCATATTTCAGCCTCCCCATCAGGTTTACATTGATTTTGCCCCGAATGTCCATGGTGAAGAGATGCCGGTGGAGATTAAGGGCCATGGTCAGATAACGATTGATCTTGTAAGCATAACCGAAAGTCATCGTTTCCCAGCCCAGTTGAAGGCTCAGAGGTACATTGATTGATCCTCTTAAAAGGAAACTTATCCCTTCTCCCAGAGAGTCCGGATTCGCATATATGTTGTTATTTCCAAGTACATTGGTGTAGCTCAGGAAAAAATTCTGTATGTTGGAGAAAGAGGCAACTCCCCCCATCATCGGCACATCCACTCTGAAGGTTGTATTGGGATTCTGCCGTGCTTTTCCCCGGGGGCGGAAATCTCTACCATTAGTAAATATTGACGTGTCGGCAAATATTGAATCTATTGCGGGATCGATATAATTGAGAAAATCACGGAGGTTTATATTCTGCTCAATTGGAACATTGAATCCAAAATAGCCTTTTGGATAATCAAATGAAACATCCGTTGGAGCTCTCAGGAAATCATAATTGAATCCGATTGAAACGCGTGCGTCCAGAGTCGGTAATTTGACATTAGCATTGAATTCATCCAGTTGCGGTATATCACCAGCTCTGGATTGTGCAATCATTAGTACCATAGCGAAAATCACTGCCCTGATCCGCATGAAGATCACTCCTCTTGAAATATGGACGCCGCACACCTGCACGGAACTTCCATTCTGTAAAAATATCGCCGGATTAGTGTACTGCTTATTATATGCTGATATTGCTGTAGTGTCAAGTACGTAAAAGGATTTCTCAACAGCGGCTGATTCAATATATTGGGGCAGGATCAGATATGAGGAAATATATGTAGGGTGAGAATCCCCTTTGAAGGGGTAAAAAAGGAGATTATGTCGAAAAGATTATTCCGCGCTATCAGCGTGCTGCAAAAGGCAATCGGCAACCGCTTTTTTAAGCTCACCTGAAAACTTGAAAAGGGGAACTACCCGTTTCTTAAGTGGAATAACTTCACCAGTTTTTGGATTACGTGCAGGCCGGGGCTTCCTTACCTTTGTATAGAATGTTCCGAATCCGCGGATCTCAATGCTGTTCCCTTGTTCCAGAGTGGAAGCAATCGTCTCAAGTAGCTCTTCAACCACTATTTTGGTATCACCCTGGGTCAAACCGGTAAACCTTGAAACTTCAGCAATCAAATCATGTTTTGTAGTATTTGCCACAAGCCCTCCTGAACAATCCTGGCGTAATAAATATCCAATGATATCAACTTGAAGTCAAGAAAAAAACCACAAGGCAACAAAGCGGACTTTTAATCATAAACGTTGCACAGAAAACCGGTTTTTCTCCTTGTAAAATAATTGTCCGATCATCCTGTAATCACCGGAAACAGTCACAACAGGATAAGAAGTCGAAAAACGCTCCCTGAATCTCTCCAGAAAGCGCTCTCTGGAGAAAACAGAATGCATAACCGGCTCATTTCGATTTACCATCCCTTCAATATTATCAAAATGACTCAGCCCTGGCCACCCCTGCAATTTCGTGGAAAGCAGCTTTTTCCATGCCTCAACCCTTGACTTATCTTCTGCTGCACCGCATAAAATGTCAACCTGTGTATCCCAGTCCAGTATACCAAAATCAATTGTGCCGTTTATCACAACCTTCTTGAATTCCACATCACTAAACTGCATTCCTGCTGCTGCAGCTTCAGACCTGTACTTTTCTCTGAATCTTTCAAGAGAGATCCATTCAGAAAATACGGGTAATCGAGTGTAAAGAAAAGAGGAATCCATTTCATCAGGATAGGAAAAGCGCGCCGGACGCCTCGCTATTACCGCTTTCCCATACAGCCACGGCTCATAGAGCCCATACCCGAATCCTTCCGCCAGCGACGTTGATAAAGCAAGATCAGAAGCTGCGTACAATAAGGGGACCGGGTTTCCAATATCCCGGTTCCGGCCGGTTATCAATTTTCCCGCATCGAGAATCACTCTTAGTCTGTACCTTTCAACCAATTCCCCGATATCCCTGAAAATATCAGGATCGGTACTGCTTGTCCCCGGAATGCCCAGAAATAGGTTGCAATCGAGAATCAAACATCCCAGCGCTATGGCCTCCAGTGGATTTTTCCTGAAAATTATTCTGGATGGATAAACGCAGAGAGGTCGCGAAGGGTCTATATTGGCATTTACATCAGATGCTCTCTTCAGTACAGAATTCCGGGAAACTGCATCATCAGAAAATTGGCATTTTTCGACCGGATTGGGAAACAGTGTTACAGGAAATCCAGCTTCCTTTAATATCTCAAATGCCCCGGATCCCGGCACCAGATGACTCACAGGAGACCCCAGTGCATAGAGATCCGGCATTATATCCACTCCGGCACTCTCCAGGACCTGTAAAAACCTGAGTTGTTCTACCCTCCCCTCTTCGGCAAAATCATGAATAACAGAATAGAACCTCACCCCTTCCCCGCTCCACTCCCTTGCAATCTCCGCAAGCGCAGAGGAGAGTGCCGGGTTTTTTCCAAGACTCATGTTGTGCCATAATACTGCTGCAGGTGAATGAAAGTCTTTTGAATACAGAAGATCATTAATCCTCCTCTTCAGCAGATCTTTCATTCGAAAAAAATGATCAGAAGCAGAGTAAGTCCGATAATCGCACTCATCAATGTAAATGAAACCGGCAGCCGGAAACTCTTCTGAACCCTGTCCTCCGCACACAACAATGCTTAGTGAATCTTCACCCGCAATCTCTCTGAAGGCTGAAGCGTAAAGCCGCATCACCTCTCTCACACCGCCTGTTCGATTATGGTAATGAATCTGAATGAGGCTGCGGGGAAAATTATCCATAGATATTCTTCTCAGAATCTCTTTTTCTGCCTTGGGTGGAAGCTGCGATGAACCTCTTTGAGATACTCGCGGTCAACATGAGTATAGATTTCCGTTGTAACAATATTGGAATGACCTAACATCTCCTGAACAGTCCGCAGGTCCGCACCTCCCTCAAGAAGATGTGTGGCAAAGGAGTGACGAAAGGTATGCGGTGAGACCTCTTTACTTATACCTGCAGCTTCACAATATTGACGTATTATCTTCCAGATCCCCATGCGGGTTATTGCTTTTCCCCGAACATTGAGAAAAACAGTGCTGTCGGAGTGAGGTTTCGCAAAGATAAACCGTTCAGATTCGATGTATTCTTTTATCCAGTGAACAGCTATCTCTCCCACAGGAACAATCCTCTCCTTGGAGCCCTTGCCCAAAATCCTCACCAGTCCCTC
>DAOTAZ010000363.1:0-3882 GCA_035382965.1 Chitinispirillaceae bacterium
ACCTAATGCGGAAACAATATTAGGGCCGATCTGCGGTTTTTTTACGATCTGATATTGTTTGTCTCTGACCTCATAATATCCTCCCGGGAATTGAACTGTGATCTGGCTTGGCTCTACAATCGCAAAATTGAAATAGCTTCCTGTAAGAATCCACTCCCAGGACTCTTCTGAAAACAGATTCTTACCTGAACAGTAATCGGATTCCGGATTTTTCACCATGAACACATCTTTCATCAGTGTAGCAACAATATCATAGTGAGAAGTTCTCCTCTCCACAATTCCCTTCGGCTTTCCGGGCCAGATTGTAACAAATGGAGTCCTTATTTGCCAATCACTGAAAGAACTTCCATGTCCATTGTACCCCAGACCATTATCATCAAATTCCTCCCCGTGATCTGAGGTAATAATTACAACAGTGTTCTCCAGTAAACCTCGTCTTATGAGATCCTCCAGGACCGATTCTACAAGTGAATCGGAGTATTGAAGGCTCACTTTGTATCTGGCAAACTTTTTTTGTGCCTCTGTCATTCCTTTATCATACTGAATTTTGTCTCTATATGCAGGAGGAAAATTCTCAGTACAGAGCGCATCATAAAACAGGAACCCGAAAAATGGACGGTCAGTATTTCTGTGGTCCAGCCATTCTTTCCATTGATCAGTGATAGCGGAATCATTTCGATAAGCTGCCTGTGGGTCAGGTATCACAGTTTCAAGCCTGAGATTCTCAATTTTAACAAATGCAGTAACGTCCAGGTTTGCCGGAGCATACAATTTATGGCTGGTAAAAATTCCTATAGAATAGTTTGTCTGAAGAAGTCTGTCGATAAAAAGCGGAGAGCATTTATTGGATTCCACAAACTGCTGATAGGTTGGAGGTATTCCATAGAAAATAGAAAACGTCCCCATCTTTGTGGAGTTTCCACCGCTATAATGGTTCCTGAAAATGGTTCCGTTTCTGCTGGCGAAATCAAAACAGCGCGGTGCATTCACAGGATTCATCATATCGTATCGCATGCCATCAACAGCGATTAAAATTATGTTTTTGTCAGGATTTTCAACTGCAAATTCCAGCGGTTTCTGAGGATAAGCAAACACACTTCCGCTGCTGGTTAATTTCTTAGGAAGTACCCGTCTGTTTGAGATATCAACGAGTCCATGTTTGACCATGAATCTTTTGCTGGTTGACGGATAAAAAAGCGGCAGTGTAGTGGTAAATCTGGTGATATCCACATACCCTGTAGCATCAGCCCACATGTGCGCAAAATGAGTAAAGAGCAGAAATACCAGAGTAACAGGCAGACTGACCGAAAGCCATATCTTTTTGCGGTCAATTACAAAACGATTCCAGCATATTTTAGAGACAAACGAATTGAACACAGTAAAAATGAACAGATACAGGATTCCAAAACCCCAGGTTTTCCATCCCAGTATCTTTACAGTAAGGAGATTAAAATGGAACCGGTTGGAAGTATACACCTGCGCATCGAGAAGTTCGACACACAATACAATGGAAGTCAATACCACACATGCCGGAATTATGAATTTCCGGTAAGGCAGAAGAATGATCAACGGGAAAACAATAGCTACCCATGCAATAATTGAAAAGGACGCAAAATGGCTGATAAAAGCGGTAAGAGTGTAAGCGACAGAGAGAAAATCACCCGGGAATCTGTACGTGGTGAGATAGAGTAAACCAATAAGAAGCATCAAAACAGCAGCAATCGAAAAGAACCCTGCACTCCATCTGAAAAGTTCCAGGCGTCCTTTCATCTGCCACCATGAACATTTTAAAAACAGCGATGGTTTCTTTTTTGTACCTTCAGCAGTGGCTGATTCAGGCGACGAGCCCTCAGGTAGATTACTGTTTTTCATTGTTCCTTACACAGTTTTGGGAGCCAGGGTTACCATCGAGTCTTTTTTGCTTCTGCATATCTGCAATTTTAATTATCTCTCTGGCCCCTGTTTCAACACTTTTTCCGAAATTAAAGAGGATATTCTCCCGTAAACTGGAAATTTTTTCCTTGAATCGCCCGGGATCAGACAGAAGTTTCTCAATTACAAGTGGTGCCTTTTCGAGTTCATCCATCTTGAGTACAGATCCCACTTCATTGCGGATACTTACCTCCATGGGCTCCAGTCCCAGTTCCTGGTATGAGGGGTTCCTTACTCTGCGGGGTACATCAATGTATAAAACCGGTTTCTCAAGACCAAGGGCATATTCTATAGATGTAGAGGACCAGTCACACACCAGGAGGTCAGAATCAAAAAGCGAATCTGTATCACCCATGCGGTTGACATATTTGAGTAACGGGTTTTGTCCGTAAAGTTTCAAAATCTCTTCCACTACTTTTGGTGTGAGTTTAAGAGTCTGATAATGAGGACGCAGGGTAACCCTGAATCCGGCATTGAGTAAAACGCCTACGATCTCTTTGCCGCAAAGATTAAGGATCGAATTCTCCCCCCAGGTAGGAGCCAGCAGGATTGAGTAAGGTTTTTCCGGAGGTTTACACCTTTTGGCAGCTTCATTGTAAAGCTCCTCTACTCTGGCATAACCGTGAGGAATCAGATTCTTGGGAGATAACCCTTTCATCTGCTCCCGCTTACGAATCTCCCTGATCTGGTGTGGCCCTACACAAAGAATGGTGTCATAGTGATCGTAGGAGTTCTCAAAATCAACCATGTGGGTACTGCCCATGGCATGGAACAGATAAATGTAGTGAACAGGATTGATAGATCGTTTGAGCTGAAAAACGTTCAGGTCTATCATGGTCAGCAGAAGACAGTCCGCTTTCAGGAACTGAAAGAGCATGATCTGCCAGAAACCAGGTTTAATGTAGAAGGGCATAAACAAGGGGTGTTTTTTAGAGAGCCCCGGATCAAGAGGATCCGAACTGACATAACATACGGACCTGGAGTTTGATAACAATTCTCCGATGATCTTACGGAAATGATGCCAGTCCTGGCCGCTTTCCGAATAGACCACTATGTTACGTTGATCATCTGTAAGCTTGTTGAATGCCCTGTAATTCTGAAATGATTTAAAAAACAGGCTCAGCGGGAGGAGAGGATTCTGTTTCACAATCTGCTTTCGAATTACTGTGAATGAGATTAAAATTCAATTCTTCTTTTTAGGCTTAAAGAAAGATGCGATTTTAAACCAGAAAGTTTTTACTCCGAGTATTATGGTTGCGAAAATCCCCACAATAGCAGAAATTATCATTGTTCCGGTACCCGGATCCAGGTATGAAAAAGAGAACCGGGGATTTTGCTGAAGTTCTGGAGTAAAGTATCTGGCCACAACAGCAGTTATCAGCATAATACTAAAGATATTCTGGCGAAGGTATTCCAGCTTTTTTCCCATAATCCCTCCCGGCTAAAAAAGACTAATAAAATAATTCACACTCTTTGTTATTACCACTACCTCTTTTCATTTGGCCGGTTTGAAGCATTCCATCCAAAAGGGAATACTGTTAACCGGAAGTGAATACTATTTTCAGGAAATAGAAACAAAAAGGAGGTGTACTTGTGAAATTTGCTATCGCATACTACTCCCAGCATCATGGGAATACAAAGAAACTTCTGGATGCCATTAAGGAAAAGTATGATATGACACTGATCAATGTGGTTGAAAGTAAAGAGGCAGATTTATCAGGTTACGACCTGATAGGGTTTGCATCCGGTACATATTTCGGTAAATTCAGCAGGGAAGTCACAAATTTTGCCAGAAACAACCTGCCGGATAAAAAAGGAGTATTTCTCATAAATACCTATGGTGCTAATAGAGGTAACACAAAGGAGATAAAACGGATCATCGAAGAGAAGTACTGCCAGTTGCTTGGGACCTATGGATGCAAGGTTTTGACACATTTGGCCCACTGAAAC
>DAOTAZ010000364.1:0-1208 GCA_035382965.1 Chitinispirillaceae bacterium
TTAGTTAATTATCAGATACAGAAATGAGCAATATTATTGCTCTTAAAAATCAGTGTAATCATCTTCAATCAGGTTAATCAGTGGTGTAAAATATGGCTGAGAAATTTATCTATTACATGAATCGTTTGACCAAGGTGTATCCTCCCAAAAAAGAGGTTTTAAAGGATATCTGTCTGTCGTTCTACTATGGAGCAAAAATCGGGATAATAGGAACAAATGGTTCCGGGAAAAGTACGATTTTGCGAATTATGGCCGGAATAGATACCGAGTTTCAGGGTGAGGCCTGGATAGAGCAGGGAAGAACTGTGGGGTATCTTCCCCAGGAGCCAGTTCTTGATCCTGACCTCGATGTGAAGGGAAATGTGGAACTTGCTGTCAAGTCCACCAGGGATCTGTTGAATGAATTTGAAGAGGTATCTGCGAAATTCGGTGAGGAGATGAGCGATGAGGAGATGGACAAGCTGATGGAGCGCCAGGCAGAGCTTCAGGACAAAATAGATGCGATCGATGCCTGGGAGCTTGACAGACAGCTTGAAATCGCCATGGATGCCCTGAGGCTTCCTCCGGGTGATGCCGATGTAAAGTCACTTTCAGGAGGTGAGAGACGCCGGGTTGCCCTTTGTAAACTGCTTCTGCAGAAACCCGACCTTCTTCTGCTCGATGAGCCTACAAACCACCTGGATGCTGAATCGGTAGCCTGGCTCGAACGTCATCTGCGGGAGTACAAGGGATCGGTTATTCTTGTCACTCACGACAGGTATTTTCTTGACAATGTGGTTGAATGGATCCTTGAGATAGACCGGGGACATGGGATTCCATGGAAAGGCAATTACAGCTCCTGGCTGGATCAGAAGACCTCCAGGATGGCTCAGGAGGAAAAAGAGGAGAGCGTGCGTCAAAGACGCCTGAAGAAGGAGCTTGAGTGGGTAAGGATGAGCCACAAGGCCCGTCAGGCAAAGGGCCGGGCGCGTCTTAACGCCTATGAACAGTTACTGAGCCAGGCCACTCCCGAGAAAGTCACCACAGCACAGATAATAATCCCTCACGGGCCGAGACTGGGTAATACTGTAATCAGGGCAGAGGGGCTTTCCAAAGCGTATGGTGACAAACTTCTGTTTGAGAATCTCAGTTTCGATCTTCCCAGAGCTGGTATCGTGGGGATTATCGGGGCAAACGGTACTGGTAAAACGACTCTTCTGCGTATGATA
>DAOTAZ010000364.1:1218-3851 GCA_035382965.1 Chitinispirillaceae bacterium
AAAACCCGATTCGGGAGTTTTGACAATAGGGGAAACCGTTGTTCTCAGTTATGTTGACCAGACCAGGGATGCTCTTGACAGTTCAAAGACTGTTTTCGAGGAAATAACGGGCGGAAAAGACACTATCATGCTTGGTAAAACAGAAGTGAATTCACGGGCTTACGTGGGAAAATTCAACTTTTCCGGTTCTGATCAGCAGAAACTCGTAGGAGAGCTTTCCGGCGGGGAGCGTAACCGGGTGCACCTTGCCAAACTGCTTCAGACCGGAGGAAATGTGCTTCTGCTTGACGAGCCGACAAACGATCTTGATGTCGAGACTCTTCAGGCGCTCGAACAGGCGATCAGTGATTTTGAAGGCTGTGCCGTTATTGTCAGCCATGACCGCTGGTTCCTTGACAGAATCGCCACCCATATTCTGGCGTTTGAAGGAGACAGCACTGTTGTGTTCCATGATGGAAATTATGAATCATATGAGGAGCACCGCAGAGAGAGACTTGGTATAGATGCAGACATGCCTGTAAGAGTCAAGTACAAACCATTGCACAGATAGAAGATCACTGATTTCGAAAGGGGAATCCGGATGCTTAGCGAATCTCTGCAGAGAATAGAGAAGGAAATAAGGGAAAACCAGTCGATCAGTGAGGAACAGAAAAATGAACTGCTCGAGCTTGTCAATAAACTGAAACAGGAGATTTCTGTTCTGGGTGAGACCCATAAAGAGGACGCACGCAGTATCACTCGCTTTACAGAAGTATCACTGGCGGAAGCTATGAGAGATGTCCGTAATCCGGAACTTTTGAAGCATGCTCTTGAAGGTTTGTCTTTATCTGTGAGAAGGTTTGAGGTCTCTCATCCTGTATTGATCGGCGTGATAAATAATATCGGCCGGGTACTCTGGAATATCGGGATTTAACTGCCTGAAATGTTCATAAGACACTTACGCACTATTTATATTTTCTGCTAAACCATCAGAACAGGAGTACTGAAATGCATCCGGTTGATTACATGGCAGTAGCAGAAAAAGCAATGAATCAGATACGTAAAGGTGCCTTCCTTACCGTCCAGTCCGGAGACGATCTCAACGTGATGACTATCGGATGGGCTTCGGTGGGTTTCATGTGGGCCAGACCCATGATGACGGTTATGGTACGTAAATCAAGACATACCTTCAAGCTGATCGAAAACACCTCTGAATTCACAGTAAGTGTACCGATGGTTGATGCTGCAAAGGCACTTGAATTCTGTGGCTCCGAATCCGGAAAAAATCATGATAAACTCAAAGCGTGTGGTCTGGAAATTCTCCCCGGAGAAAAAGTCCACACACCCGTGATAAATATCCCCGGAATTCATTTCGAATGCAAAATCGCATTCAAATCACCGATGGATCCATCTTTCCTGATCGAGGGATATAAGCATCTATATCCCAACAAGGATTACCACACGCTTTATTTCGGTGAGATCGTTTACTGTTACTCTACAGTGGATGAAAAGGGATAATTGGCTTACCTGTGGACGATGATCCGGGGTGATCCGGATCTCGTCACCAGAAATCATCACCGAAGAAATCATCCTTCTTCGGTGACACTTTGTTGGGTTTTACAGTTATACTGTTTGCAAGTGTATCGTAACCGTTTGTCATGATAAGTGAGATCTCAAACAGTACCGGATGATACTCCTCGATCCTGTCCTCTTCAAGATCCCTGATTCTGAAATCTGTAATCTTATTCCTCATGTCAACCATCTTCACTGTATCCCCATTGCAGAGCAGGTTTTCGTCCCTGAAAACATAGCTCAGAGTATCTCCATCATCAGGGGATAAGAAGAAAATCTGTCTTTCACTCCACGAAAGGACCTCTGGAGATTTTCTGATCTGCGAGGAGATGGTGTGTATTATCCGGTTGGCTTCACTGGAAAACTGAGACTTTGCTGAATGTCTTGCTATGTGTGTGTTCACACTGTTCCAGGTGTAATAAACTGTTGATATCACAATAAGGCTGATTGCTACACCTACCATCAGTTCGATAATTGTGAATCCTCTATGCCGGATATTTTTCCTGTTCTGTTTCACTGATGATATCCCTGAAGAAAGCGGAATCTCAAAGGGTTTTCAGGATTGGAATTATCTCTGACCGTAACTTCAATTTCCATCACCGCAGGGTTATTTTCCAATATGGAAATATCATCCGGAGGAATGATGCGACGTTCGACCTGGTACTGTCTTTTTCCCTGAGTTGCAATGTAAGTGCAGTCTTCAACAGCCTCAAAGAATACTGCTTTGGTTCTGATACGCTCGATCTCATTTTCCGCCAGTGTTGTGCTGTTCATGACAACAGTTGCTCTGCCGTGAATTCTATCTGCAGAGAAGAGTGCCTTCATGAGAGCGGCAGAAATGCATGACAGGATAAAAATAGCTACTATGACTTCAAGTACTGTGAAACCGCCTTGCTGCTCAATTCTTTCCTTGTATGTCATCAATCTTCCCTCCAGCCTATGATTGAGGGCAGGCCGCTGTAGAAGGGCATTTTATAATCGGTTATATTATCCAGGGGTGAGAGTTTTCCCGGGATCGAATTGACCTCTATAGCCTTGGCAGTTGTATCTCCGGTAAGCGGCTGGAGGTTACCTTCGCAATC
>DAOTAZ010000365.1:0-3827 GCA_035382965.1 Chitinispirillaceae bacterium
GGGCCTGATATAGTAATCCCCTCTGTCATGCTTCCCCGTCTGGGGCTTAAGCACACGATTGTTTTTCACTCAGAGCATATTGATCCTGATTTTGAGAGGATCTTTCGCAGAAATGTAACCACTGCCAGGCGAAACAAGGGTATAAACGCCTATGCGCTGTATCGTCATTTTCAGGAGTGCGGGAAAGAGTGTGTGGTAATAAGTGGCAATGGTGGTGAGATTACCCGTAACTTTTACTTTCTGCCCAGGGTGATTCCTCTGAGTGGATTTTCTCTTGCGAGTCTGGCATTTATGGAGGCAAGTTCTGTTGCGGTGAATCAGTTTGGGAACTGGTTGGAGGGACTAAGCGGGGTAAGGGAGTCAGGGTATTCGGTGCTGGATCTTTTATACTGGGAGCAGCGTATAGGTAACTGGGCATCGATGTCTTTCAGTGAATATGACATAGCATTTGAGAGTTTCTCGCCATTTGGCTGCAAGGATTTACTTGAGAGTATGCTTTCTGTGAGTGTGTCGGAGCGCTGCTGGCCCGATTTCAGGTTTCATCAGAGGGTAATACAAAGGCTTTGGCCTGAGGTGCTGGAGTATGGGGTGAATCCTGTGAAGGGCAGGAAGGCTGCACTCAGGAAGGCACTGAAGCGAACCTGTATTCATGAGGCACTGAAAGCTATCCGTTATTTGCGTTTTTCCGGGAGATACCTGATAGCTGGCAGAGGCTGAAGGAGAAGAGGACACTCTTCTTGTTTGGTATGTGTATTGCGGTTTCATAAAATTCAACTGTCCAGTTTTTTTCAGGCTTTTTCCCTTTGTCTTATGTGGGTGATGTGGGAGTGAAAAGGTTTGAAGAGCTGAGGGATTAAACAGATTGCAGGGGAAAAGTGGAGATGTTGTTCTGTGTGGTTGGGCTTAGTTTCAGGACTGCTCCGGTTGAGGTGAGGGAGAAGCTTTCCTTTGGTGATGATGTGATCGATGATGCTTACCGGCTCCTTCTTGCCAAGGAGGAGGTGCAGGAGTGTGTGATTATCTCAACCTGTAACAGGGTTGAACTCTATGCGATGTTAAAGGAATGCAGGGGAAACATACTCAAGGATTTTTTCCGTGATTTTCACAAGTATAGTGGATCTCTTGATGATGTGCTTTACTCCAGGAGCGGCTCTGAAGCGGTGAGACATCTCTGCATGGTCGCATCGGGACTCGATTCCATGGTTATAGGGGAGGCGCAGATCTTCGGGCAGGTAAAGGAGGCTTACTTAAGGGCTGTGAAGAACAAGGCGGTGAGCCATGCTCTGGATCATCTGTTCTCTCAGGTTTTCAGTGTGGTCAAGAAGGTGCGCAGCAAGACCAAAATCGGGGAGAAGAATATTTCTGTGAGTTATGCTGCTGTAAAGCTGGCTCAGTCGATATTCGATACTTTTACAGATAAGAGAGTGATGATACTTGGTGCGGGGGAGATGGGTGAGCTTACGGTCAGGAATCTTATAAGTGCGGGTGTAAGCGGGGTGGTGGTTGCTAACCGGACTTTCCAGAAGGCAGTGGAGGTTTCGGAGCGTTTTAACGGTACTCCCATAATGCTTCATGAGATTTGGGAGTATTTTCCCGGTACCGATATAATTATCAGTTCTATTACCGCTCCCGGTTTTCTGATTAAATCCTCGGAGATAAGCTCTTATCTCAATCTGCGCAAGGGACGTCCTGTTTTTCTGGTAGATATCTCTGTTCCCCGCAGTATCGATCCTGAAGTATCAAAGCTTCAGAATGTGCATCTATATAATATCGATGATCTCAGGGCAGTAGTGGATTCCAATGCCGAGTTGCGTCGCAGGGAGGCTGAGAAGGGTGTCTCCATAATTGAGAAAAAGGTTTGTGAGCTGGTGGAGTGTATGAAAAGCTACGATATCCTTCCTACCCTTGTGTCGATCAGGTCAAAAGCGGAGGAGATCAGAAGGGATGGTTTGCAGAATCTGGAAATTCCCGATCAGCAGCGCCAGATGGTTGATCTGCTTACCAAATCCATGATCAATAAAATTCTGCAGCATTCAGAGATTGTGCTTCGGGAGTACAGCAGTAACCTGAAACGCGGTTGATTTGGCAAGGCTTTTGCAGCATTACCTGGACTAAGGCAGCTTCTGCTGCGGTATCTTTTCTCCACTTGTAAAATCTGAAATTGAAGCGGAGGTTACCGATGCGCAAGTATGTGCGGTTTGTCCTGGGGTTACGCAAGTATCTCAAGGAGAGGATTGATCCTCTTGAGGCTCTGGACCGTGCCCGCAATCTTTTAAAGGAGCGTATAGTTTCCAGGGAAAAGAATTTTCTCAATATTGTTGAGAAGGGGGTGTTTAACTACTCCCGCAGCCCGTACCTGAAGCTTCTGGAGCAGAAGAAGATAAAATTTTCCGATGTAAAAAGCTGGGTGGAGAGTGTTGGTATAGAGGGCACGCTTGAGAGGCTGTTAAACGAGGGGGTGTATTTCACCGTAGATGAGTTTAAGGGTAAGACTGAAGTGAATAGAAACGGGTTGAGGTTTCTATGTAAAGAGAGCATGTTCGATAATCCGTTTCTTTCTTATGTATATGAGGTCAGAAGTGGTGCTACCCGCAGCGCAGGCACCAGGGTGAGAATCGATTTTGATTATCTGGAGCAGCGTTCTCTTTACGATGCGTTCCTTTTGGCTGCACATGATTCTCTGACATCTCCCATTGCCAACTGGTTTCCTCTTTTCCCGGGTGCACCCGGTATCAATTCATCGCTGCGTTTCACCCGTATCGGTAATCCTCCCCGGAAGTGGTTCTCACAGGTGGAGAAGGCTCAGATCAAGGTGAACTGGGAGAAGACCTGGGGAACGAATCTGATTTTCTGGATGTCGCGTCTTAATGGGGTGGAGATGGCCAAACCCGAATATGTAAATCTCAACAATGCTCACAAAATCGCTCAGTGGGCATCATCAATGCTTGATTACTACCCCAATTGTGTTATCTACACATTTGCCACATCTGCTGTAAGGGTATGTATGGCAGCGCAGGAGAGCGGGATAAGTATCAAGGGGACCCGTTTCCTGGTTACAGGTGAGGCGCTTACACATCAGAAGAAAAAAGAGATAGAGGCTGCCGGGGCTGTTGCTATTCCGGTGTATGGGATTTCTGAGGCCGGGGTTATAGCCGCGGGGTGTGAGAAGTCGCACAGCAGTGAGGAGAGTGATCATTGTCATATTTACAAAGACACAACTGCCATAATCACTCACAGGCACAATGTGCCTCATTTTGACCGGGTTGTCGATTCGTTTCTATTCACTACTCTTCTATACGAATCTCCCAAGCTGCTTCTTAATGTAGGGATGGGGGATTACGGGACTGTTTATACAAAGGAGACTGACTGTAAATACGGGAAAATCGGGTTTGATACCCATGTGGCCAATATCAGAAGTTATGAGAAATTGACAGGAGAGGGTGTGACTTTTGTGGACACCGATTTTATTCGGATAATTGAAAAAGAGCTTCCGGGAAAATTTGGCGGCTGCAGCACCGATTATCAGTTGATTGAGGAGGAGGATGAGAAGGGGTTAAACAGGCTGAGGCTTCTTATCAGTCCAAGACTGGGAGAGATTGATGAAAACAAGGTTGTGAGTACTTTCATAGGTTTGTTGAAAAAGGCTGAGAGCAGTCCCGAGTCATGGGCCCAGTCAGGATCGGTGATGTGGGATCAGGCGCGGCATGTGAGGGTGAGACGGGAG
This sequence comes from Chitinispirillaceae bacterium, assembly GCA_035382965.1. Taxonomy (GTDB): domain Bacteria; phylum Fibrobacterota; class Chitinivibrionia; order Chitinivibrionales; family Chitinispirillaceae; genus JAAYIG01. The sequence continues at coordinate 3,725 of DAOTAZ010000365.1, forward strand.
TATCCTCTTGCTACCCCGAGCGGAAAAATTCTTCCATTCCATCTTGTCAAATAAACCTGGGAGGAGATATGGCTTTTCCGGTTCAGCGTCCGAGGCGTTTGCG
>DAOTAZ010000366.1:0-3815 GCA_035382965.1 Chitinispirillaceae bacterium
AATTACCGTGGTATCACAAAAAACACCCCCGACAGGATTCGAACCTGTTACCCTCTGCTTAGAAGGCAGATGCTCTATCCAGATGAGCTACAGGGGCACGATTTCTTTGAATACGCCGGACTAAAATAATTTCCGGACAGTGCCTTTTGCTTAAACCTGAAATAGGTAAATCGGGGTGACTGGATTCGAACCAGCGACACCGTGGTCCCAAACCACGTGCGCTACCAGGCTGCGCTACACCCCGTTTTTCCACATAGTATTAGAATATATATCAGGGCAAAAGTGTCCGGATGTTCTTATTGGGCATCAATATCAGAATCAGTATCGACACCACCGTTGCCCGCATCGATGTCGAATCTGTCGCGTTGATTGAGTTTGGCGCCTTGCCCGATAAGCAGCCTTATTATCATCAGATCACCTCTTTTCAAGGCATAATGGAGAGGTGAATTTCCCTGAGAATCAGCGGCATTGGGATCCGCCCCGGACTCAAGCAGGAACCTGACATCTTCAACACTTCCATATATCACTGCCTTGTGTAAAGAATTAATCCGGTTTGTCTGGAATTGATCTAAGGGCAAGTTTTGACCATTAATAAACTGCAGACTGTCCTTCAGGGTTTGCGGAGTTCCCCGTGTCAATCCATTTTTGATATTCAAGAGAAATTTACCTGCGTTCAGGAGATGTCCATTCCGGTACAGCAGAAAAACTGCCGCAGTAACCAGCATAAAAATCGCCATTTTAGCAAAGGTCTGCAGGTAACGGGAGTTTTTCCTTTCTCCCCTGCTGCCTGCAGTTTTTTCACTTACCGCTTCCCTCAGTGCCACAAGTGCTTCCGCAGGAGTACCATAACGTTTCTCCGGGCTCTTTGCCATCATTTTTTTAACAAACTCTGAAAGAGAAAGATTGACACTCCGTTCAAACCTCTGAAGCGAAGGAACTGGTTTACGGATATGATCGAGAATAACTTCCACAAAGGATTCACCGCAGTAGGGCGGAGATCCTGAAATCATGTGGAAAATTGTGCAGCCAAGAGAATAGAGATCCGCTCTGTGATCGGTACTTCTGGGATTTTCGGCCTGCTCAGGCGCGATATAATAGGGACTTCCAAGAGATACCGATGTTTGTGTAAGGGAGATATCTCCACAAACCCTCGCCAGCCCCAGATCGGTCAGACGCACCTTTCCCTCTTTGTCAACGATAATGTTTTCCGGTTTGATATCCCGATGAACTATCCCCTGTTTGAAAGCCGCATCCAGAGCCTCAAGAACCTGAGCAGCAATCTCAACAGCCTCAGAAACCGGGATCTTTTTTCGTTTTGTGATTATATCCAGAAGATTTTTGCCCTCTACATACTCCATGACTATAAAATGCAGACCTTTCTCGCATCCTACATTCAACACACCGACAATATAGGGGTTTCTCAGACGGGCAGTGGTCCGGGCTTCCCGAAGGAATCTTTCTTTATCGTTAACCAGTGACAGGGTCGGCTGCAAGATCTTTACCGCTACAGGAATATCGAGGGCCAGATGATGCGCTCTGTAGACAACACCCATCCCACCTTTTCCTATCAGCTCCTCTATGCGGCAGCCACCCACAACCTCACCGATCAATTTTTCCATGTTGAATCCTCAGGAATACATTTTCAGCATGTTTTATGCCTGAAAACTGATCTTTTTCAAGCATAAAACCCATTTTTTTTATAGATTTATAGTATCAGAGAAAATCAGAGAGGGGGAATACCTATGAAAGAACTGCGCTTAGCGGTTAACTTGCCTGCATTTCTATTGTTTTTCATTGTCTCAACCAGCTTCTCAGAGGCTCCTTACAGAGTGCATCCGGACTACGAGGATACCGTCAGGATAGCAATCATCTGGAATGATGCTCAGGGCAATTCCAATTGTGATGCATCGACTCGTCCTATAGGAGAGAAAACGCTCGAATTTGTCAAAGCTGCTCTCAATCCTCAGAGAGTGCCAAACATCAAAGAGATCAAGAATACCACTTCTGATCATGCGACCTGGGATGACATAAGGGCACTCTGGGGCGGGGACACCATACCTCACGTAATTGTGCATGTAAATGCAGGATGGAGCTCAGGATGGAACGGCCGTGAACTGGATACCATCTTCAGCAGAGCTGTAAATCTCAAAATCGGCATTGTATCCATTGGCGATGATGCAGCGAGTCTGGCGACAAATACTTTCGGGTTCAGCGGTGTTGTTAATATGCCGGAACCTCTGGGAGACGCAACCAAAATCGACTCCCTGTGGATAGGACTTCTGCGGGCCAATGATGATCATCTCAAGACATTTGAAAACGGAGTGCTCGCTTATCCTGGTGTAAATGGGATCATCTCCAATGCTGTCGATTCCATCCTGAATGATACATTGATGAATTTTCTGCCTTTAGGTGCAGGCCGCTGTCAGGCAGATGCCGACAAATACAACATCCTTTATCCCCAATGGCTCACCATGCTTGGATACCAGCAGGGACACTGGGATGGTGAAACCCGGCCAGCAGCCAATGAACTCAATGTGCTCGTAGCAATCCAGGACACAACCGCACAGGACCTGATCAGAAGAGGTGTCGCGCTTTCATTCCAGCCCTCATTTCTGGCAAACAGTGTCGCATCTCAGCAGATTACCTACGATGCTATCATGTTTGCATCACTGACCCATACGCTCTCTGTAGCCAACAAAATAGTGCTCACTGTTTCCTCAGACAGTCTCCGTGCCGGAGATACAGTAACAATTTCCGCTGAGATTTTCGACCAGTATGACTCACTTCTCAGCGATCTGCTCCCCAATGTACAATGGCGGGTACTGGACATGGAGCCGGGCGATTCGCTCCTTAACAATACCGGCGGTACATCGAAATTCACAGCCACCAAAGCATGGCGGGAAGTGACTATCGAGGCTTCAGTCATCGATCCAAAAAGCGGTGCCCAGATCGTTGCAACAACCACTATTCCCATCCGTCCCGGAGATCCGCATCATATGGATATCCTCACTTCGCCCAATGTCTCAGGGAGCCTGCTCAATGAAGACTCTCCACAGGAGACAATCCGTCTTACAAGCAGCGATCCGACAAAAACACTCTATGCGGTAGTGCGTGACAAATACAATAACTACGTGCGCGCCTCCGATCCTGCTCAGACAATCTGGACATCTGCAAATACTGAGATCGCAAACGCCTCAGGACAGGCCGGAAATTCCTCGACCGGGATTATCTCCCTGTCAGGAAACGGCACTACAACTGTCAATGTTCAGGAAGGGAACCTTATCCCAGACGCTGCAATTGTCAATGCGGAAGCTGCAGCAATCACCGACGCAATCACAAGGGATATTGATGGAGACGGGCTTATCGACAGAATCGAACTGCATATCGATGTGCCACTGTCGGTCGATGGCCAGAATTCTTCCATCTCGATCACATATAATGGAAGGAATCTTCAGGTTAACGAAATTATATCAAAATCGGGTAATGCACGAGATTCGGTCTTTTACCTTGAAATTAATGAAAACGATAGCTGGGGTCTCCAGACAGACTGGATACTCACTCTCAATGGAACACTTCCGGTATTTTTCTCACAGGAAGCAGGGGGTATAATCAATCTTACCAATATCACTGCCAGGGATGGAGTTGGGCCGGTGATCGAAAAGGCAGTACTCTATCCCAGCACGATGCGTTATGCAGATACGCTGGTGATCACTTTCAGTGAGCCTGTCAACAGAGAAAAGCTCCTGGATATACTCCCGGAATCTGCTTTCAATTACTACTTTTTCACCGATTTAGCAGAACCGACCAGCCAGGTG
>DAOTAZ010000367.1:0-3799 GCA_035382965.1 Chitinispirillaceae bacterium
ATAATGACGGATAAAAATCTTCAGCGATTCTTTTTTCAGATAGACCTGCCCCACCTCCCCCCGTGTCTCAAAATCATCATCATCCAGCATCTTCCGGTTAAATAGCTTCAGAACCAGCCGATCCACCAATGGATGTCTGAACTCTTCCATCAGATCAAGTGACAATGAAGCCCTTCCGTAGGTGACCTCATGGAAAAAGCCGATGTACGGATCCAGTCCGCAGGCTTCCAGTATCGCCTCGATCTCCCGCGCTACAAACGAGTATCCAAACGAAAGCAGTGCATTTACCGGATCGGTAGAAGGGTGAAATTTTCTTCCTGGGAAAGTACGGCCGTGAAGAAGACATTTCGCAAATTCCTGGAAATAAAGTCTTGCACCGGTTCCCTCATAGCCGCGTATCGTTGCCAGATCCATCTGCTGGGTATGAATGATATCGCAGATCTTCTCGATCTGCTCCCTGACAGGATCTTCCAAACGATAGGTGTTACTGTTACTGTAATGGTAATCCAGAAGAACATCCATACCGTTTCTGATCTTCGCTTCAACATACCTTCGAGCCATTTCCTCACGCCGTCTTTCATTTGCGAACTGCGAATACTGTGCGACTCTCAGTACGGAGTTTTTGCCTTTTGCACTGACCATTTTTCCCTTGAAATGCCCATCGATAGTCATCATGGCCACATCTCCGCCATTATCCAGTATGGAGAGCATGGCTTCGGTAGTGGGATGAACACCTCCGAACAGTACCAGGGTCTGCACCTCCTTTACGGCCCTGTCTGCCAGCATTTCACCATCCTTAATGACCTGTATTCTGGGGCCTTTCTTTTTGATGTAGGCTCCCTGCTCCGTCACGTAGATAAAAGACATCGGACTCCCTCCAGCTAAAAGGTGAAGTGGTTTGAATCAATTCATTTATCTGTTCGAAAAAGGTATTGGCAATTTATAAAAAAGGAATATTCAGGGCTGAGAGCTCACAGCATCGCTTTAAACATATTATACAAGAAAAAAAATGTGCTTTTCAAACCAATATTTCAAAGAGCAAATAGGAACTTCACTTTATCAGTAATATTCCTTTTGAATATTTAATAGCAGCCAGTTAAGGCAAGCTTTTCGTTGCGATTCGTTTTGTGATGTAGTGGTGATGAAAAATTTTGTGGTTCCTTCATCATTACTGAATGTCCCCTCTATCTGCTCAGCACTGCAACGAGAAGAGAGCCTGAAACGGTTTCCTTCATTTACATCTCTGCTGTAATATACAGTTGTAACTGATTTTACAAATGGTTCTCTGCAAATACTGTCCAGATATGAGGCCAGCCCCTTATGTTCTCCCCGATTATTATCTTCAATAAAGCACTGTTTCTCTTCTGGTGCGCTCTGGCATGAAGGCGGCAGAAGTTTCTCTTTTTCTACGAAAAAGATTTCTGTAAACTTTTCGTAAAAAAGCTGCCCCGAAACACTAAGGATGGTAAAAACTTCACCTTTATTGCTTATCGATTCGATAAGGGATTCAAACCTGGGATCACGCTCTAAATAATGCTCCTTTGGTATTGAAGTCCCCTGATTAAGAGTGAAGAGCTCTTCTGCATACTGAAGATAAAAGTTCATGTCGAGGTCAAGCGGCAGAGGCGGAAAGATAATTATATCGGAGAATCTCTCATGCATATATGCAACTGCAATTCCCAATACCTGTCCTATCATTCCGGCAAAAGAGATCTGTGCCTTGTAGCCGCCTGTGGCATTTATCAATATGCTTTCTTTTCCCCTGCAGCGGACCTCTTTGCTTATGAGCTTAACCAGATTCTTCAGGCCTCTGTCTCTGAAATGATTTATATCGGTATCACAAAGATCCTCTATTACCAAAAACTTCACTTCCTGAAAATGCAGCGGAGATTTTTCGGAACCGACATAATCCTTGAGAACAGCACCTATAAACCTTCCTTCATCGGAATCAGATACCAGAAACACACAACGTCTGTGATCGCAAAGGTACTGATGCTTTACGATGTTTGCAATGGAATTAAGCTCAGCACAGTACCGATACGCATCAGGTTTTAAAAGCAGTTCTTTGACTGTACCAATTACATCTCTCTTATATGCAGATTCCTTGAGGGGTGATTGCGGTCCTCTGGATAAATTGGTCAAAAGACTGGTACCAACAGTACAGATCAGTGTATCTATTTTTTCGGAAATCATCACTATCAGCTATTCTTGTCTATCAGTTCAAAAAGTTTATTCACGGCCTTTATGCCGGAAGCATATTGGTTTTTCAGATTTTCGGCATTTGGTGCCCCACCAGTCTCTGGGTTTTTGGAACCTCCATGAGCAATCTGGTTTCTTACATATTCGAGAGTATTGATTTTATTCCTTAAATCATGGTCAATTCTCAAAATCTGTTTTAAAGCGTTCTTTCCTTCATTTTTCCAGAAATCGAAATCACCAATTTTATCCTCTCTCTTTAGATATTCCATCATTTTGCACTCTACAGAGGTCTGTAAAGAGATTGTTGCCTGTGTGTACATCTCTTTTTCCGCCAGAAAAACGGAATATTCTTTCAATGATGAGCTTTTTGAGCTTTTGATCAGCCGTTTGCACATATTTATCAGTTCATCTTCAACAGTTTCTATCCACCATAAATCAGAATGTCCGGATTGCTTTTTCTTTTCAAGAATATTGCTGAGATTTCTCAGGCAGTCATCGATTTGCAGACAGAAGTTGGTCTGAACGATTCCTGAAAATCTTCTTAACCACCTGGATGCTTCTTCCCATTCATTTTCAATGAGTTTGGCCAGAAGAAAGCCGTCAAGCCTTTCTCTTAAAAGATGAAGTGCAGTGGTATACTCGCTATAGAACCAGTAGCGGCTCAGATCTCGCACAAAAGAGATTTTTTCTGTATCGATATATTCGCCGTAAACCAATTCAATCATTCGCCGCTTTCCATCAGTTACACTGTATTGCAATGTCTGATAAAGCAGCAGGGGCATGGAACGGAATCCATGAGTAATATCCAGAAGAATCGGGATATCAGAAGGAATGAATTTCATGGTTTCCATATAAGAGGAGAAAATATTATCTATAGTCCCGGAATCAATCTTTGGTTCATGCGCCCTTATGGTGACAGGAATCCTGAATTCATCGGTAAGAATCTTCTGTAGGGTTTCTATCATTGAATCGGTAATTCTGCTATTTTTTTCCTGTTCTTCAAGTAACGCCAGATGAAAATCTTCGTGGTTTCCTTTTACAGCTCCCAGCAGAGTTCCCCAATCGGAGGTAAAAGTACCTGTTATAAAGATCTGCTGGAAGTCGCGAAAACCAGTCTTCAGTAATGCTTCCAGGAAAACACTGGTTGTGAACTCTTTACCGGATGGGAAACGGTAGGTGGTTTTACGGTAGCCGTTTTCTTTTCTAAGTCCAGTTCCAATAGAGGTGATCAAAGCGTAGTGGTTTTGCATGTCAGACCTTTGTCAATAAGCGATAGGGTTTATCATTCAGGATAGTATAGGACTATGCCACCCATGGGAATTTTACCATCGACAAGGTTTCTTGTTGTGCTCCATTTTCCTTTTCTCCCCTTAGGTTGACACAAATATTTCCGTTTGTCATCATTCATGTTCTTCGGTCGATGAGAATAGGTCATAGATTCCAGGTGTGAGAATCTTCCAACTCGTAATACAGAGATACCTTTTATCTTTTTTAAGTTATCATCCCGTACCTCGTATAATATGTCTTGAACCATATTCGAAGCTTTAGTTTCTCTTTCATAAAAACTATTTTTTTCAAATGAAAAAGCATTTGTATAGTA
>DAOTAZ010000368.1:0-3790 GCA_035382965.1 Chitinispirillaceae bacterium
CATGAATAAAAATATTTTGGTAATAGGTGTGTCCACCAATTCGGGTACAATTCATCTTGCTGATTCTGTAGATAACCAGTACAAGTCAATTGCAAGTTTGGAGCGATCGGTAGTGAACACCTGAAATACTGCCGGTTAGTGGATCCGCCCCGGTCACTGGCGCATGAGTGTTTTCGCCGGTCTTCTCTTAGGGGCCATTGTTTGAGTCTGCGAGTTTATGGCCCCTTCCAGGCGAAAATACGAATAGAAGCCAGTGCGGGGCTCCCAGACGCTCTTTGTTATTCCATTCCATAACCGTAAGGTGTTTAGCCTTCGGCTTTGCTGAGTTATATAACTTTGCGGTTTGCCCACTTTCTGTCGCCTGGACAGAAAGTGGGTCGCCGAAGGCATCCTTTAAAAAAAAATAGAAAGAGACTTTATTATAGGAGAGCCAAAAGAAAACTGCTTCCATTCCCCTTTACGTCAATACTGCCTCAATCTGCTTAGAAATAATCTTCCCATGCTTATACCTTATACTTCTCAATCACCCCCAACTCCTTATACTCCCCTATCCTCGACCTCAACATCCCCAGCACCTGTTTCGAAAGCCCAGGATACATCTGCAGCAGTTTCCCAACCTCTTTAGCCTCCTTATTCACATCAGCTTTTCCGGTTTTCCCTTCCTTCTTTTTCCTTTTCAAAGCCAAAACCGACTCCACAAAATCTGGCTTCTCCGCACTCTCCAGAATCGCTTCCACAATATTGCCCAGTTGTGAAACATGCTCCTGAAGTTTCTCTACCGGATTTCTTGACTGTCTGGGACCTCTTGACATAATTCCTCCTCTTGGTGAAGTGATCATCTATCTATTGATACTGCCTCTTTTTCCTTTTTCTGACTCAGTCTCCCCTCTTTTGGACAGAAAATAGTCCCGAAAAGGTTGTGATAAAGCTCCTTTATTGATTCCACTGGCCGCCGGTGCCTGTTTTTGATACTCCTGCTTTCAGTTGAACCCGGTTTCACCGCCGGATAATCCAGTACCGATTCCTTCTGCTGCTCATGTTTCACCATTTCTCTCAGCTCATCGACATTGTCGGTGTAAACCCCTACTTCCTCTTTACAGCGGGTTATGGCTACATAGAAGGTATTACTCGAGATCGGGCCTCCGCTTGTGGGTGCATACCACAAGAGACGGCTTGTGGTGGCTCCCTGGGATTTATAATCGGTAATCGCGTAGGCATGGCTGATATAGTTGTATGCCCTGGGTCCCCTGTTATTCAGGTTGAAAGTAACTTCTTTTTTACTTTCAGAACTCTCCAGACAAGCCCTGACATTCCCATCCTGATCAATGGAAAGAATTCTGGCTGTATCGCCGTTGTTGACACCAATTACCCTCTTGTCATTTTTAAGGAATATTATCAGATCCCCTACCCCGAATTCCCTGCTCTGCTGATCATAGGTACTGAACTTTTTACAATGTATTCTGGCATCGATATCCGCCGTGTCATAACTCTCTTTATTTTTATCCCAGTAGTGCACGGTAAAAGAATTCGATGTCCTGTCTATGCTCTGTATCTCCGCCTGGGTTCCTTTGGGGATAATGCCGCACTTATCATTTGTTATAATAACCTGCCCCGGTTTGTAAGAATCCGCGGCCATGGCTGCAGTTCCTGAAAGGCTCTTTGTCTGGAAAACATTAAATGCCCTGGATTCAGTAATTATTCCCTGCTTTACAAGCTCCGGACGGATAAGATCGTTGAGAGCATCCTTGTCCCGATTTGTTCCGGTTATAAGAAGAACATCTTTCTTTGCAGAAACCGATTCCAGATAGTCCTGGGCGACAAGATTGAGACACTTTTTATTGTCCGGCTCTGCAGTGATCATGTTTTCGTAATAATCTTTCGAGCTGGATAATTTCTCATTCCCGCTTCTGCTTAAAAGTGTGGCATTTTCAGGGTTTTTCGTGGGATCAAATGAGACTTTCCGCTGATTTCCGGTCTGAGGATCCGAATATGCGACAACAAGTGACGATTCAGAAATAGCCGCTATTTCCAGAGTTGTAGCCGGCAATCCCTGTTCCGGTAAAGAAAGCCTGATCTTATCACCCTTATTGTATTTAGAAAGAGCATGATGGTTTAAAGGCGGCTGATAAACATCGAAAGCAAGAGGATCCACCCTTGATGGATCAATTTTCATCTCCTTAAATACCCGCGAATCCTCATCAAAATATTCCAGAATAAGGTTCTCCCCTACCCCTTTGACCTTGCATTGAGTTTCCGCCGGTAATCCTTCATAATCTGAAGTAAACTGAATTGAGGAGCCGATATTGTAATTGGAAAGTTCTGATTTATCGAAAGATTCAGAAACTTTACGGTACCCCTGCATGATATTAAACGCGAAATCCATGTCTTTCAGGGAGATCGCTTTCACAATCTCTTTTGTCTGGGAGGTCTTCTGACGCATTACGTCGGGCATAATCACCTGATCTATTCCGGCCTTATCCTGAAGTTCACTGAACATCCTCCCAGCCTCGATACTCTGGAACTGCTTTCTATCCCCGATAAATACTACCTTTGCCTCTGCCTCCCTGGCAGCATTCATCAGATCCAGAAATTTACGGCTTCCGCACATGCCCGCTTCATCCACTATCCAGACCTCTTTCCCTTTGACATACATCCCTTTACGCTTTTCAGGATCAGAATTCTTCAGTTTCAAAAGAAAAGAATCTATAGTCGAATAATTCGATTCGAAAATTTCCGCGGAAACCGCCAGACCGGTTGTAGCCTTGCCGGTCGGAGCAAATCCTTTGACAATAAAGCCGTTCTGCTCTAAAAGCTGTTTTGCGTAAAGTACAGAAAAACTTTTCCCGGTCCCCGCATCACCCTGTATCACACTGAATATATCCCTGGTTCCGGCAATCAGCTTCAAGGCATCTTTCTGACCCGGTGTAAACCCATATCCAAACTTTTCAAAGTATTTGTGTAGATCAGGATAATCATTTGCATCGATTGCAGGCAAAGATGCATCATCCCTTGCTGAAACTACCTTCTCTCTTAATGACACAAGCTTTTCACGGATATCTTTATCCTCAATTTTAGAAAGTACAGCTTTAAATTTGTAATCAGCCTTAATGAGATCTTTTTCATCTATCTCCAGTGCGGTTTTCATCTTAAGATTGATATCTGTCCGGGAGATAAACTCATCTGCTATCCTTTTTTCCACATTGATTTTCGATACTCCCTTGGACTCTCTGCAGATATCAATTATCGAGCTCTCTACTCTGATCATCTCTCTTGAAGAATACACCTCTTTTTTACCCGCTTTTGTTTCTAATGATCCCAGAAGTGAAATAGACCCTTCCTCAATCATTCTCCGGAATTCGCGCTCAAAATCCTCATACGTATAGATTCCAATACCCATCTTTAGTGCTTCAGTAATCAGGTTGTAACTGGTAAAAGTAGATTGCCCTTCAGTCAATCCCGTTACAGCGTCCCTGAGAATCTCGCCGGCAGTGACCTGATATTTACTCTCGCGCAGGATATTTTGAGCAGTTTTTTGCATTTCTTCCAGAGAAGTACTTAAACTATTGCAGGTAGATTCAATTATCTCCGCAACATATTCCCGTGATACATCTTTTTTAGCAATTCTGCTGTTTGTGGTAGCAATCGCAGCTAATTTAGCATCTGAATACAATGAATAAACCTTTTCAGAACTCCGGGACAGGCGGGTTAATTCTTGTTCGACAACCTGCTCATATTCAGGAGTATTCAGGTATTCCTTTTTACGCTCTTTTGCCCATATCAAAAGATGCTC